>JBNMOV010000029.1:0-19714 GCA_051275765.1 Maribacter sp.
GAAATATTTACTATAAGCTAGGCGATCACAATCTGGCGATGAAATATGTAGGAAAAGGTATCGTCAGTTCAAAACGAGTAAAGGATAGTGTAAGCGAGATTAGAGGATACAGACTCATGTCTAATATTTTCAAGGAAAAAGGAAGCTTCGAAAAGGCATTAAACTATCAGCTGATTTATTCACAGGCTCAAGAGAAATATGCTATGGAACAGCGGAATCGCCAGATCATAGACATAGAGATTCAGTATGATTTCCAGCAAAAAGAAAAAGAAGTAGAACTCCTCAAAAGATATAAGGATACCCTTCTTTCTCAACGAGATATGATATCTGCCCAGAATAAAAAACTGGTAGATGCTAATAAGGATCTCATGCAATTCGCTTATGCTGTTTCACATGATCTCAAAGAGCCACTAAGAATGATTGGTAGTTATTCCCAATTGATACAGCGAAGGTATACAAGCAATCTGGATGCTTCTTCAGATGAGTTTTTTGGATACGTGAATGAAGGCGTAAGCAGAATGAGTAAGCTGCTGGACGACCTTTTGAAATATGCAGTTATAGGAAGAGATGATAATCAGGATTGGGAAGAAGTAAACCTAGATGAAGTATTGGCCGTTACTAGATTCAATTTGAAATTGATTATAGAAGAATCCAACACCAATATTATTTCTAGTCAACTTCCTATCATCGAGAGCAATAGGGCATATATGACCCAGCTATTCCAGAATTTAATCAGCAATGCCATTAAATTCACTAAAAAAGATCAAAGACCAGAAATAACCGTTCATTATGAACTGGTGGATAACCAACACCAAATCAGCTTCCAAGACAATGGAATAGGAATGCCAACAGAAGCATTAGGCCGTATTTTCGTTATTTTCCAAAGACTACACAAAAGAAGTGGATATGGAGGAACAGGAATTGGCTTATCCATTTGTATGAAAATAATCGAACGTATAGGAGGTAGTATTTTCGTTGAATCAGAAGAAGGAATTGGTTCTAAATTTACTGTTTTACTTCCTCGAGTACCTCCTATCGATACCGTAGATAAAAATGACTCTACACTCTTCCTTGACGATGGTCTGTAATTTTTGTACTTTTACGTAACAAAATCAGAAATTCTCCGTAAAAAAGATAGTATTTTAATGTATTACTCACTCATAGAAAGTACTTTTCAGATAGGATAAATTATTATCTGAAAAACTATCAGGAATAAATACTTAACCGAATTTGATGATTGATATTAAAAAACCGATCCCTTTTAGTTAAGTTTGAGTCAATAAATATTGGAATATTATTGTCCTATGACTTCCATCTTGGAATAAATATAAGGATGGAGAAAACTTTTTCAATACTTTTAGTAGTTACTTATATAGAGGCTATTTCGCCCAAAGGTTTTTACTGAAAAAAGTTTGATCAAATAATGGCTACAACTCATACTAATTACGAGCTTCTCGTATCCAAACTGGATCGCTTCATACGAAAGTATTATGTGAATAAGCTTATCCGTGGATTACTCTATTCTGTAGGAATCATAATAGGGTTATTCGTACTATTCAATGTATTAGAATATTACTATTACTTTGGTGGATCTGTACGAAAAGGCTTCTTTTATTCTTTTCTTGCTATCAGTGGATTCAGCCTATCTTATCTAGTACTTTTGCCATTGTTGCAATATTTCAAACTAGGGAGTGTCATCTCGCATGAAAAAGCAGCATCCATTGTAGGAGAGCATTTTTCTAATGTAAAAGATAAACTCCTCAACGTCCTCCAACTCAAGCAACAATCAGATTTAGGTGGAAGCCAGAGTGATTTGATCATGGCAAGTGTGGATCAGAAATCTGAGGATATTAAATTGACTCCTTTTCGCAAGGCAATAGATTTGTCTAAGAATAAGAAATATCTACGTTACGCTTTACCACCATTTTTATTATTGTTATGTATTTTCTTCGTGAATGCAGACATCATCAAGGATGGAACGAATCGTATTGTTAATAATAATAAAGATTTTGAAAGAGAAGCACCATTTACATTTGTGGTGGAGAATGAAGATATGGAAGTCGTGCAATACGATAATTTCCTATTGAAAGTAAAAACAGAGGGCGATGTCATTCCTAGTGAAATATTCGTAGATGTAGAAGGTTACCAATACAAATTGACACAAGCATCCAAGAATACATTTACTTATAATTTCAAAAACGTACAGAAAGAAACCAAATTCAAACTGACTTCTGGAGGTTTCTTTTCAGAAAAGTACGATTTGAATGTATTGAAAAAGCCAGACATTTTAGGTTTTGAAGTGAAGCTGAATTATCCTAGCTATACAGGCAGACAAAACGAAGTATTGACAGATATAGGTGATATGGTTGTTCCTAAAGGAACTAACCTATCATGGAGTTTCAATACTCGTCATACAGATTTGATAGACGTAAAATTTTCTGGCGATAGCAAATCTAAAGAAGCTAAACGCAATGGTGATGCATTATTTTCTTACGCTCGTAGAGCTATGAAAGATGAAGCATATAAGGTTTATGTTTCTAATGAATTCTTGCCTAATGCAGATTCTGTAGGATACAGCATAGCAGTTATTCCAGATTTGAATCCAACGATAGCTGTAGAGAAATTTGAGGATAGCTTAGATAAGAAACTCATTTTCTTCGTAGGTGATGCCTCTGATGATTATGGGCTATCTAGCCTTACTTTCAATTATAGAATCAAGAAAGAAAATGGTTCAGAAGGTCAGATAAATTCTATTCCAGTAAAGCAACCAAAAGGTAAAAGAGAAGAATATGATTACACATGGGATGTAAGGGATTTATCTTTAGAACCAGGTGATAATATTACTTATTACTTTGAGGTATTCGATAATGATGGTATCAATGGATCTAAATCTGCTCGTACACAATTGATGTCTTACGCTGTTCCTACATTGGAAGAGATCGATAAAATGGAGGATGAGAACAATGATGATATTAAGAAAAATCTAGAAGAAGCTATTAAGGAATCCAAAGAGATCAAGGATAAAATGAAGGAGATGAAGGACAAAATCCTTCAGGAAAAAGAATTGGATTGGCAGGATAGAAAAGAATTGGAAAAACTTTTGGATCAGCAGAAGGATTTAGAAAAGAAAATCGAAGCTGCACAAGAGGATTTTGAAGAAAATATGAAAAATCAAGAAGAGTTCAATAAACAGAACGAAGACTTGATGGATAAGCAAGAAAAGGTACAGGAACTTTTCGAAGAACTGATGAGTGAGGAAATGAAAGACCTCATGAAGCAGATGGAAGAGTTGTTGGAGAAGATGAATAAAGAGGAAGCATTGGAGAGTTTAGAGGAGATGGAAATGAATGATGAGGAGTTAGAAATGGAACTCGATAGAATGCTAGAGCTATTCAAGCAATTGGAATTGGAGAATGAGATGATGGAGCAAGTGGAGGACTTGGAGAAATTGGCTGAGGAAACAGAGAAATTGAGTGAAGAAACTCAAGAAGAAAGAAAATCTCCAGAAGAATTAGAGAAGAAACAGGAAGAAATCCAAGAGAAGTTGGATGAATTAAAAGAAAAGCAGGAAGAACTGGAAAAGAAGAACGAAGAATTGGAGAATCCTAAGGACATGGAGGGAATGGAAGAAGCGATGGAGGAAATCCAAGAAGAGATGGATCAGGCAGAGGAAGAAATGGAGGAGAAGGAAAGCCAAAAAGCTTCTAAATCTCAAAAGAAAGCTTCTGAAAAAATGAAAGCTGCAGCACAAAAAATGCAGCAACAAATGGCTGGTGCGGAAATGGAACAGGCAGAGGAAGACATGGAATCTCTTCGTCAGTTACTAGAAAACCTAGTTACATTATCCTTTGAGCAGGAAGCTGTCATGGAAAACGTGAATGGAGCTGCTATCAATACGCCACGATATGTTTCATTGGTACAGGATCAATATAAGATTAAGGATGATTTCAAGATAGTGGAAGATAGTCTTCATGCATTGAGTAAACGAGTATACCAGATAGAATCTTTCGTAACTGAAAAGGTGACAGAGGTAAAGCATAATGTAGAAGAATCATTAGAGCATTTAGAAGAAAGAAGAAAGCAACAGGCAGCAGTCAATCAGAATATATCCATGAAAGGATTGAATGATTTGGCTCTCATGTTGAGTGAGGTGATGGACCAAATGCAGCAGCAAATGGCAAGCCAGATGTCTGGTAGTCAAATGTGCCAAAAGCCTGGAAAAGGAAAAGGAAAAGGAAAGAAAGGCAAAGCTCCTGGCGATATGAAAGGCATGCAGGAACAATTGAACAAGGACTTGCAAAATATGAAGGATGGTAAATCTCCTGGAGGAAAGGGAGGCATGAGCCAAAAATATGCAGAAATGGCAAAACGCCAATCTGCCATCCGCCAAGCTATGGAAAAACTTCAAAGAGGAAAACAACAATCTGGAGAAGGTGGAGATCCTGAATTGCAGGAAATGATAGATGAAATGAATAAGACGGAAATAGACTTGGTGAATAAGAAGCTGAATAATCAGACGATGAAGCGTCAGCAAGACATCATGACCCGTCTATTGAAATCGGATAAGGCAGAACGCCAAAGAGAATACGACAATAAAAGGAAGGCAGAAAAAGCAACAGAAAGAGAACGCAAAATGCCTCCTGCATTGGAAGAATATGTGAAGAAGAGACAAGCGGAAATCAATATGTATAAAACCGTTTCGCCATCTTTGAAACCTTATTATAAGACATTGGTAGAAGAATATTATAAGAGTCTTAAAGGAGAATAAAGCATTTTTGGTTGATAAGTTTAGCGTTTGTTAGGCCTAAGGTTTTCAAGTAAGTGATTATCGAATTCCTAATAAACGCTAAGTATTGACGAGTATTTTAAAGTGATTGGATAAAAATATCTAAGTAATAATTTTTATCTCAAAACCTTAAAATTTCTATATTTAATTATATAATTTTACACACACACACTACGTATAAATTTAAGAAACTAGAAACTGTCTTAAAACATGGCAATAGAAATAGACGAAATGATTGAACTTAATTCAGATGTTCGGAACATTCCGAAGGTAGAGGCATTCGTGGAAGATGTAGTGGAAAAATTCGACGTTGCTCCAGAAATTTATGGAAATATCCTTATTTCCTTGACAGAAGCAGTAACCAATGCTATCGTACATGGAAACGATAAGGATATGTCGAAGAAAGTAAAAGTAAAAATGGAAAAGGAAGCCAAAAAACTGACCTTCAAAGTAACAGACGAAGGTGGTGGATTTGACTTTTCTATGCTACCCGATCCTACGGCTCCCGAAAACCTACTCAAGATAGGAGGTAGAGGCGTTTTTATGATGAGACAACTATCGGATATATTGGTGTTTTCTAATAATGGAAGCACTGTAGAAATGATTTTTAAAGTATAGCGGATATGTTTTTCTATTCAGTTGATCCCCCCATATTGAAAAATATACAATATATATCAGAAGATATAGATTTTTGTATTGATGACGAAAAACGTATTTCTGACTGGATTATGAAAGTAGTACAGGAAGAAAAAAAACAAATAAAAAGTGTCACATATATATATTGTTCAGATGAGTACTTGTATAATATTAATCTAACGTATCTCAATCACGATACCTATACGGATATTATTACTTTTCCTCTTTCTTATTCTCCTATAGAAAGCGATATTTTCATTAGTATAGATAGGGTGAAAGAAAATGCTAAAAAATTTGCTGTTGACTTTAAAACAGAACTACATAGAGTTGTGATTCATGGGATATTACACCTGTGTGGCTATAAGGATAAGACAGATGAAGAGCAGGCCTTAATGACTCAAAAAGAAAATGAAGCACTCACATTACTCCATAATATTACTTAGCTTTGCATTATTTTTTATAAGATACTTTCCTTTTTATAATGACATGATAATAAGTATTTTGTGATTTAATTAATGTCACAAAATACTTATGTATTAATCGTGATACATAAGTATAGTTTTGTGTTTTCCTTGGTAGAATAGACTAAAAAAATTATATTTAGGCAAAGGAAATATCCTTTGTCAAGATATATTAACAAATTTTATTCTAAACAGTTATTTCACCATGAAGAGAATTATATTAGGAATAGCAATTACGCTTTTGTTTCTAGGAACAAAACTGAACGGACAGAACTACAGGGTACAAGTCGCTACTTACGAGCAAGGAGTAGGTATGGACTATTTCACTGATTCAGGTTTGTCCAATATCACTCAGGAGATTGATGTCAATGGTTTTTATAGATACTATACTAGAGGTACTTATACTACCCAGTCCGAAGCGATCCAAGCTCAGGAAGAAGTTGTCTCCAGCGGATTCAAGCATGCTCAAGTCATTGATTTGAAAAGATTAAAAGAAGAATGCTCTAGCCCATGTGCTATGCAGCCATCATTTACATCAGGAATGGTACTAGAAATTATCTTCTTTGATTTCGATAAGGATGTTTTACGTAGTAAGTCCAAAACGGATTTAGATGCACTCCACCAAGTCCTGGTTGAGAATCCTGCATATGAAGTAGATTTTGTGGCACACACAGATTCCAAAGGAACAAATGATTATAATGTGAATTTGTCTAATAGAAGAGGCGAGCGAGCTAAAAAGTATTTAGTGAATAAGGGAATATCCGCAGCTAGAATCGGAACTCAAGTGAAAGGAGAAACAACTCCTATCGCTAAAAATACAACGATGGAAGGAAAGGATTTACCAGAAGGAAGACAGTACAACAGAAGAGTAGAATTTGTATTGAGAAATGTGGATAGTATGACAGCTTCTCAAATCATAGAAGCAGTACAAATACCAGAACACTTGAAGGCGAATAACTAATCAAGAAATTTTACAGCAATAACTAAAGTGTCTGCAGATTCTCCAATGGATTTGCGGACACTTTTTATTTGATAGCCAGAGGGAGAATAAATCAATTCCTTTGTAGTATTATTGAGCATGTTTTCAGTTTTTTTATAGATGGATATCTGACTAATCTGCTCTCCTCCCAAAATATTCATTTCCTTAACCTCTAGCTTATTACCCTTGGCAACATAATGAATCTCATCTTCTACTTTTATCTCATCATATTTATCTAACCAAGCTACACGATTAATGTCAGAAGAAAGGAATTCAGAAAATTCTATTTCATAGTCTGGTGTTTCGATGATTTTAATTTCCTCCACACCATTCAGTGTAATAGTCTTTTTTAATTTGATCTTATCTTTAATCAATCGCTCTTTCTCCCCAGCTATATATTCCTTTAAATCAAAGAAACTACCAGACTCCACTACATTTTCTACACCCCCACAGCCAAGGCAAAAAACGCCCACTAAAAAAAGCAAAACAATATTTCTCATCATATCTATCTTTTATTCTTTTAAATCAAATCATTTGTGCTTTTATTTGGCAAGCCGTAAATGATTGTGCCTCTACATTTAAAAAAATGTACGAAAGCCACTTTTCACTCTTTAATTTTTAATTAAAGAGACCCCCGTCATATCCTCTGGAGCACCCACTTCCAAAACCTCCAAAATGGTAGGAGCAATATCTGCTAATTTACCATTCTTAATATTGACCTTTTCCTTAGAAATAAAAATACAAGGCACTGGATTAGTCGTATGAGCAGTATTAGGCGTACCATCTTCATTGATCATAAAATCAGAATTACCATGATCCGCTATCACAATACTAGTATAGCCATACTCATTCGCTAGTTCTACTAATTGCTTCACACAGCCATCTACCGTTTCTGCTGCTGCCATAGCAGCCTTAAAAACGCCAGTATGCCCTAGCATATCTGTATTAGCGTAATTAAGACAGATGAAGTCAGGCGTTTGTTCTTTGATTGCGATCATAATCGCATCAGTTATTGCCAATGCACTCATTTCTGGTTGCAAATCATAAGTAGCCACCTTAGGCGATGGAATAAGGATTCTACTTTCTCCCTCAAATTCCTTCTCTCGACCTCCATTGAAAAAGAAAGTAACATGAGGGTATTTTTCAGTTTCTGCTATTCTAATTTGTGTTTTTCCAGCTTTCGCCAATACTTCGCCTAGCGTATTTTTAATATTATCCTTACTAAAAACTACATCTATGCCTTCATAAGAAGAATTATAACGAGTCATCGTTACATATTTCAGATCCAGTTTTTTCATCCCAAATTCAGACATATCATGCTGAGTCAATACCTCAGTAATTTGCCTAGGACGATCTGTTCTGAAATTGAAAAAAATAACTACATCTCCATCCTTTATTTTAGTTTTGGCTTCTCCTTTTTCATTAATTACAACAATAGGCTGCATAAATTCATCCATAGACATAGAACCCTTGTCATAGGATTCCTGGATACTTTTGATCACATCTTGGCTCTTTGTTCCTTTAGCATTCACTAGTAAATCATAAGCAAGCTGCACTCTCTCCCAGCGCTTATCTCTATCCATAGCATAGTATCTGCCGATAACTGTTGCCAATTCCACTGATTGCCCCTTTATATGCTGCAATACGTCTTTTAAATAACCAATCCCACCAGTAGGCGACGTATCTCTTCCATCCATAAAAGCATGGATAAACACTTCTTCCAATCCATGATCTGTACACAAATCACACAAAGCTTTCAAGTGATTGATATGAGAATGTACGCCACCATCAGAAACCAATCCCATTAGATGCACCGTTTTTTGATGCTCCTTAGCAAAAGAGATAGCCTCCAAAAGTGTCTCGTTTTCAAAAAATGACTTATCCTTAATTGCATTATTAATACGCAGCAATTCCTGATAAACAACCCTTCCTGCACCTATATTTAAATGACCTACTTCTGAATTGCCCATTTGTCCAGGAGGTAGTCCTACTTGCTCTCCATAAGTTACTAATTCAGAATTGGGATGGTTTTTGTATAAACTATCTATATACGGCGTATTTGCTGCCGCTAACGCACTAACTTCTGGTTTCTGACCATGGCCCCATCCATCGAGTATGATGAGTAGTGCCTTGTTGTTATGTACTTTGTTCTTCATAGGATATGATGATTTATGCTGATTTTCCAACAAATGTACATAGTCTGCTGATTTTATTCTAAAAATAGATCCTTAGTTCAGGGCTATTTTTAAGGAATTAAGGTTGCAAGTTGAATGTTAAACTCATTCCTTTATGAGTTAATTAATTGTGAAGACTGTATCTTTTTAGAGAATCGACGTTTAAAGAGTATAGCTAAATACTAGTTTTATACGAGAACTACTACACTATTTGCACATTTTTTGATTACTAAAATACAAAATACTTATCGTTACTGATTGATTTACAAATAGATAAGTATTATATTTGTTAACGAAACAAATGAATATCATGAAAAGTTTATTATTCTGTTTAGTTATGTTTGTCGCTCCTTTTTCAGATGATTTGCCTGATATGTCAGGTATAACTAAGGCGCTTCAATCTGGAGATGCGGTAGCTTTAGCATCCTTTTTTGCATCGGATGTAGAATTGGCCGTATCAGGTAATGAAGATTTGTATGCTAAGCCAGAAGCACAGAAAATTCTAGCTAAGTTCTTCTCTTCCAATAAACCTACATCCTTTAGCCAAGTCCATAAAGGGACTTCCAAAGGTAAGGATTCTCATTATGTAATAGGTGATTTAGTAGCTGGTGGTAAAACCTATAAGATATACATTTATCTAGAAGAAGTAGGGGATACTTACGAGATTCAGGAACTCAGAATTGAGTAATCCTTTTTTGCATACGATTAAATTGATATAAAGCGAATCGGCTTCCATTGGAAGCCGATTCGCTTTTTTTATAGGAGTTTATTTTTTAGAATGAAGTGGAATTTTTAAATTTCTAATAAACTCTTATTAGAACTTTCTTGCATAATCATTTATAAACCCTCATTTTTGTCCCACATACATTCATATAGCTTTATTCAATTTTAATAATCAATACTCATGGCAAAGAAAAATACTTGGAAGGCACAGTTGAAAAGATTCATCAAAAATGGATTAGAGGAAGATGTCAGAGATGGTGATCATACTTCATTGGCATGTATTCCTTCAGATGCTGTGAATACGGCAAAATTATTGGTAAAAGATGTAGGAGTATTGGCAGGAATGGATGTAGCAAAAGCTATATTTAAAAAATTAGATCCTAATGCAGACTTCAAACCTTTCCTTGAAAATGGATCGAATATATTTGAAGGAGATATTGCTTTTGAGGTAACTTGTAATGCTCAAGCTTTATTGAAGGCAGAAAGATTGGTATTGAATGCCATGCAAAGAATGAGTGGGATATCTACTCATGCTAGAAGATATGCAGATGAAGTATCTGGTTTGGATACTCAAGTATTAGATACCAGAAAAACTACACCTCTCATCCGATTTTTAGAGAAGAAAGCGGTAGAAATTGGTGGCTGTACGAATTATAGAAATGGATTGTATGACAGGATTATGATCAAGGATAATCATGTCGATGCAGCAGGAGGAATGAAGCAGGCAATAGAAAGAACACACAAGTACCTAAAAGAAAGTGAGCTAGATCTCGAAATCACAGTGGAGGTAAGGAATCTTGTTGAGTTATATGAAGTAATAGAGATTGGAGGAGTAGATAGGATTATGCTGGATAATTTTGAGATACCATTGGCAAGGGAAGCAGTGAAAATTATTAACGGACAATTTGAAACAGAAGCATCTGGAGGAATCAATCTTCATACTGTTCGTAAATATGCTAATACAGGTGTAGACTTTGTTTCTGTAGGAGAATTGACACACTCTATCAAGAGTCTTGATCTAAGCTTGAAAATCAAAAAATAATGCTATACGCAGACGAAATTTTCAAATGGGCAAATACACTAACCTTGTTGCCTTGGTTATTAATGATGATAGCTCCCAACTGGAAATGGACGAAAAAACTCATTCTGGGCTTGTTCTTTCCAGCTATTTTTGCCTTGGCTTATTTGCTGTTATTTACGATGTCTTTTGAAGCTGAAAATGTCGCTGATTTCTCTAGTCTAGAAGGTGTGGCTAAACTCTTTTCAGTGAAAGAAGCTGTTTTGGTAGGTTGGTTACATTATCTGGCTTTTGACCTCTTGGTAGGCACATGGGAATATGTAGATGCAAAGAAGCAAGGAATAGCACATTACATACTCGTTCCATGCTTATTTTTAACCCTAATGGCTGGGCCAGTAGGGTTCTTGTTATATGCAGTTATTCGCTACTTGAAAACCAAAAAGTTTCAAGTAGCGGTACGTGATTAATAATCAAATCGTATCTTCTCTAGTAAAAGATGTGATAATACCACTTTTCGGACTCGTATTTTTAAATTCCTAGCATACTCTAATGTACCAACACCAAAGGACATCAAACGGTTAGAAAATAACTTACTTTTTAATATAGCTATTATGAAACCACAAAATATACTCGGTAATCTTCTCAAAATCATTTCTCTTTTTGCTGTTTCAGGAGTCATCTTATTAGCAATCGGTGTCTTCTTTTATTCCTTTAGCGAGATATTTAAGCTGCTCAAAACGATCTTTACAGAATCTTATGAAGAAGGAGAAATTGTGCTAAAAGCCTTGAAGTCAGTTGATTTAGTATTGTTGGGGGTTATCTTTTTTATTATTGGCACTGGATTATTTGAACTTTTTATTAGTCCAATAGATAATCTTCCTGAGTGGTTTCACATGGAAAATATTGACCAGCTCAAAGCAATGCTCATCAAAGTAATTATTGTCGTTATGGGCGTCTCGTTTACTGGTAGGATTGTTAGTTGGGATGGAAAAACAGATTTACTTGGATATGGAGTAGGTTTAGGTATTGTTATTTTTGCATTGAGCTATTTTTTAAGTGTAAAAGGAAAACAGGAAGATTAAATCGCCATCCCTAAGCTTATATAGCGGATTTGTAAATCTTCTGATTTAATGACCAGAACAATTTTTTTCTTTTAGCATAAGTGTAAGAATATTCTATTAAAAGAAGGCGAGTATAAAAGTTTTTTATATATTATTAATATAACTATCTGTTAATCAAATAGCTTGAGTATTTACTGTAATGGCAAGTAAAGTAATTAAAGAAGCCAAAACTACCCAAAAACGGATATCTTTATAAAAGGCTGTACTGTCGTTAGTAATCATCTTAAATAGATTTATAGTAGTAATTGTAATAACAATGGATAGTGCAAACATATCAAACAATTTTAGATGATTACAAGAGTCGTAGCCAATGCTCACATCAAATTGTTTGATTGAGCTAAGCCAAAAAGGATGCCAAAATGATATTCTGATATTTTTTGAGTAGTGTACTGTGACAGTGTTTTTTTATAGATTAGCGATTTAACAAAGATAGGTTAATACGCTTAATTAAGGAGGGCCCTTCATATACTAATCCTGAGTAAATCTGTACTAATGATGCACCTGCATCTAACTTCTCTAAAGCATCTTTTTCTGAACTAATTCCACCTACTCCGATGATGGTGAGTTGTCCATTTGTTTTCTTACTAATATAACGTATAATTTCCGTACTTCGCTGCTTTAAAGGAGCACCACTTAAGCCACCATTTCCGATTTGATTGATGTTTTTTTCAGATGTGTTCAAGCCTGAACGATCAATAGTTGTATTCGTAGCAATGATTCCTGCCAGCTTGGTTTCTTGCACGATGCTAATCACATCATCCAGTTGCTCATTGCTCAAGTCTGGAGCTATTTTTAGTAGGATAGGTTTTGGGCTATTTTTAGCATGGTTCAAGGCCTGCAAACGAGCTAGTAGTCGAGTAAGCGGTTCTCTATTCTGCAACTCCCTCAGTCCTGGTGTATTTGGCGAACTTACATTCACTACAAAATAATCCACACAAGGAAACAAGGCCTCGAAGCTTTTCTCATAATCAGTGACGGCGATTTCGTTAGGAGTTAATTTATTTTTTCCAATATTTCCACCAATAATAACACCAGCAGGTTTTTCTTGAGATAGTCTACGGACCATCGCATCCAGTCCTTCATTATTAAATCCCATTCGATTGATCAGTGCATCGTCATCAGGCAAACGGAATAATCGGGGCTGTGGATTACCTTCTTGTGCCACAGGAGTCACCGTACCGATTTCTATAAAGCCAAAACCCAATGCTGCCATAGCATGATAATGCTTTCCATCCTTATCGAAGCCTGCTGCCAATCCTACAGGATTAGGAAAAGTCAAACCAAAAACCTCTCTTTCCAGCCTTTTGTCCTTTACGCTATACATTCGTTTAAATATGCTACTCACTACAGGAATAGCAAGAACAATCCTTAACATCAATAATGTAAAATGATGTGCTTTTTCAGGAGAAAGTAAGAACAAAAATGGCTTAATGAATATCTTATACACGGCGATGGTATTTTGAGGGCAAAGATAAAATACTTTATGAATCAAGAGGGATCTATTACGGGATTAGCAAGAGTAATATTTGATAATATCAGATTTAGTGCGATCACACTGTAGTCGATAAAATAAATATATATTTGTTACTATACTGAGAATCAATTGGTTTTCGGATTGTTAAAAATTCAGGTTCTTTGACAAATGTCGTAAAAAAAGATGTGAGGTGAACAAACACCTCACATGGCGGAGCTTGAAAATCAGGTAATTGCCGTTGCAGTGTGTTTGACCACCTGCAACTTTCCACGATATTTGTCAAAGAACCAAAATTCATAACTTTTGAAAATCAAGCAATTGCTACTAACGCTGGTCTGTAAAGCGAATACCGCTAGGTATAGTGGACTAACTTATAAGTTAATAAGGACAAATCTCGGGGGTATCGAAAGGCCATTAGAGTACTTTGATTGCTCTGAGGTCATTGGATTAGTGTTCTAAATGACTTCAGATCGGTCAAAGTACGTCAGGTATTTCATGTTAAAAGGAGGCTAGAACCACAGCGTGATCAGATCTGCGATTATTTAAATTGTAAAATATTTTAATTTTAAATAAAATACGCTGTTAAATCGATCTTATTATAATTGTGTGGTTAATTATTTAATTCAATTTTTTTATAAAAATAAATATTATTTAATAAAGTCTAATTTTTTTAACTGAAAATTATTACAATAAATAATTGATTTTTTTTAAATATTTAAAAACTAATATTTATGTATTTTTTAATAAATTAATTAGTATTTAAATATTAATTAATTTAGATCCTTTTCAATGCTTTTTTAGATCATTTAATGAACGCATTAAATATTATATTTTTATTAAATAAAACCGCTAAATCTCAGCGAAACTAATGCACTAACAAACGCCATTTTTTCAATATTTCCAACTAATATTTTAAGACTATACATGAGATATTACAAGATCTTCTACATTAAATTTTCATTAAAAACAATGAATGTGTCCTTTTTATTGGTTTCCATGTCGTAACTTTGCAGCAAATTTAGAATAGCTGCCTATGTCTGATAAATATCGCTACAATTTAAGAGGAGTTTCCGCCACAAAAGATGAAGTACACCAAGCCATAAAGAATCTTGATAAAGGATTGTATGTCAATGCATTCTGTAAGATACTTCCAGATATCGTAAGTCATAATAAGGACTATTGCAATATCATGCATGCAGACACAGCAGGAACTAAATCCAGCCTTGCTTACATGTACTGGAAAGAAACGGGTGATCTCAGTGTTTGGAAAGGAATAGCACAGGATGCTATTGTTATGAATATTGATGATATGGCTTGTGTAGGGGCGATAGAGGACATTGTTCTTTCTTCTACCATAGGAAGAAATAAGAACCTTATCACTGGAGAAGTTATTTCTACGCTCATCAATGCTGCTGTTGATTTTTGTGATAAAATGGCAGAGCATGGAGTTAAGATACACCTTGCTGGAGGAGAAACTGCAGATGTAGGAGATATCGTAAGAACAATTGATGTAGGTTATACTACATTCGCAAGAATGAAACGCTCCGATTTAATTATTAATAATATCCAGGATGGCGATGTAATTGTTGGTTTTTCTTCTTCAGGAAAAGCGACTTATGAAACTGAATATAATGGAGGAATGGGTAGCAATGGATTAACGTCAGCAAGACATGATGTTTTTTCTAAAATATACGCAGAAAAATATCCAGATAGTTTTGATAAAAATACACCTGATGAAGTCATCTTTACAGGAAGTAAAAAATTAACGGATAAAATAAATATTAATGGGGAAGAAATTAATATTGGAAAATTAGTTTTATCGCCTACCCGTACATATATTCCATTAATATTAAAAATGATAGAATTAAATAAAAATTCTGATATTAATGGAATGATTCATTGTACAGGAGGAGCACAAACAAAAGTGCTTAATTTTATTAATAATAAACATATTATTAAAGATAACTTATTTCCTATACCACCATTGTTTGAATTAATTCAAAAAGAATCTGGTACATCTGATAAAGAAATGTATCAAGTATTTAATATGGGACATAGGTTAGAAGTTTATACTAACAAAGCTTTTGCAAAGCAATTGTTAGAGTTAGGAGAGAGTTTTGGAATAGAAACGAGGATCGTAGGTAGGGTAGAAGAGTTTGAGGGAGAAAAGGTTACGATCTCTACAGAAAACGGTGAATTTGAATACAATTAAGGGAAGAAAGGCTATTTTGTAGTTCAAATACTAGACTTAAAGCCTATTTTTCTGTATATTACAGAAGCATATCGATATGAGTGATTCGGTATTAGGAAGACTGGGGAGTGATGACATGCTAAATTGTTAGGGTCTAGCGGGCGTTTGCTGACATGCCGATCCTTAGAATAGAATACGGCAATGATAAGATATATATTAACATCTACTATATTTTCATTATTATTTTTAATTCAATTAACAGCACAAACAACAACAATATCAGGGGAGATAAAAAATCCTAATATTTATTCAGTTATTTTCCAATGGGAAAATGATTTAATTTCTGGTATTGTGAAGGAAAGTGTTGTGGCACTAAATGGGGCTAATGAATTTAGTTCTCAATTAGAGATAAAAGAACCAACCATTATTCATGTGAAATATGGTTCTAAATCCAAGAATGTTTTTCTTGAGCCAGGAGATGATTTAAAAGTTAATTTTGACGGCAATCAATTTGATTATTCTTTTTCCTTCACAGGTAAAGGAAGTAAGAATAATAAATTACTGGACTATTTCTGGAAAGAATATGGAAAATATTCTGATAATTTCTTCCTTTTTGAAATGGCTCATAAAAGCCATGAACAATACCGTTCTTATATGGATGGTGTGCATAATGAAATGTGGAACTTTTATCAGAAAAATTCTTTTTCTGGAATTTCATACCACTTTAGGAATTATCTAAAATCTGAAATAGACTATATTTGGGCACATAATCTATTGAGATACAGATTTGAAAACCCTAATGCGAATCTCCGTCCTAGCCCCATCGCACTTCCCAGAACTTATTATTCATTCCTAGATGAGGTTAAAGTACAGAATCCTAATGGATTGAATAATAAGAACTATCATAAATTCATAGAAGAATATCTGAATTATAGAAAGGATACTGGTGCTGAAGGATTGAAGAAATTTACGGTAAGGGTAGAATCCAACACCCTTACTCTAAGGGCTGAACCCAAAACAGGGAGTAAACTTAGTACTGTAGAAAAAGGAACAGTACTGGAATACTTGAAGGATAAATCCATCATCACATCAAAAGTATATACTAGAGGTAAGGAACAAGTGACCAAATGGATAAAAGTAAAGACTCCAGATGGTCTGATAGGTTGGATTGTAGAAGCAGGGATAGATTTTGTAAAAAGCTCAGATAGTACAAAACTGGGAACAATGGCAAAGTCTGCCAAATATGATAATGCTGGAAAGCATTTCAAAGGAGAGGTGTTGGAATTTTATCTTGCTAAAGAACTCCATAAAAGTGTAAGAGATACTTCTTTACCATATGGCGAAAATGATTTCCAAACATTTTTGAATACTGCAAAAAATCCTATTTTCAAGTCATGTATTCAAAACGACTATAGTATCAAATTTGGTTCTGGCTTGGGGAGTGCTCCTGTCGTGAGGCAGTCACCAAATAATCCAACACAGAATAATACTGTTTCATCACAATTTCCTTCTTCCAAGCCACAGTCAAAATTAAATACAATACCACTTAAGAGGGTAGTTTCTAGAAGGACTGACTATGTAATGGGGATAGCAAAAAGTACAGAACTAAAAGGAGAAGTAAAAAATGCTACAGAAAAGGAAATTAAAATTGTCTTTTATAAAGATAGATTTTCTTTTGAGGAAATTTCCTTCACTCTGCCTATCAATGCAGGTAATCAATTCAATCTCCTTTTTGACATATCAGAATCTACTACAGCAAAAATAATTTATGGCGATGAAGAAATAGAATTCTTTATCGAACCAGGAGATAATTTGGAAATGTCCTTTGATGAAAAAACTTTTCCAAGAGAAATTGAGTTTGGAGGGAAATGTGGAGAACAGAATAATTTTTTAGCACTGTTCAATAAAGAGTTTTCTCAATATGATGAGAACTATATTTATAGCGAAATAGCAGACAAGAAATCTTCTAACTATAGATTCCTCATGGATAAGATCCGTAGGAAGAAATGGAATTTTCTACATCAGTATGATATGGAACTGCAAAGGGGTTTTTCTACAGATTTTACTAAGTATATCACAGCAGAAATAGAATATTGGTGGGCAAATAACCTACTGCGTTACCATTGGGAACATCCTGCTGCTAATGGTTTGGCATACCCTATGAAGATGACTGTTAACTATTATAATTTCTTAGGAAAGGTATTAATTAGTAATGATAATGCGATAGCAAGTAAATCCTATTTGTCATTCCTTACATTATACCTCAAACTTAGAGAGGATAATAAAGATGGAAATATCACCAATCAGATAAGACAAGGCGTATTCAAGAATTTGAATAATAATGAAGAAGTAATGAATAGCCCTGGCGGTAAATCTTCCGTCACGTTCTTATTCAGTAATGAAAACGTAAAATACCTCAATATAAAATCACCAAAACAGTCCAGTAAGCTAGTGAATGGGCGAATGAAAAAAGATTATTGGTATCAAGTAAGTACTAATGATGGATATATTGGTTGGGTATTTGGAGGAGCAGGATTACTAAAAGGAGTAGAGGATAATACGATTTCTGCTAATAAACGCTTCAAGACGATTGAAGAAAAAAAGGAAGTGACGACTACAGTAGCAGTAGTTAAAGTAGATCGCCTTAGGATACGTAAAGAACCAGATTTGCCAAGTGCGGTAGGCTTAGCTAATGAAGGAGACGAACTAGTTTATTTAGGTAGAAAATCTTCACAGCGATATACTTTTACGCTTCGTGGACTATCTTATAATGATCACTTTTATAAAATACAGACTCTTTCTGGACAGGAAGGCTGGGTATTTGGAGGAGGAATAGAACTCCAGACAAGGAAGACGATGCAAAAAGTCTATCGCCAAGAACCTATCGTAGAAAAATCAAAAACATCTAAAGTTGGAGGCTCAGAAATGTATCTTACTGGTAGAGCATTATATTATACGAAGGCAAATGATATTTATTGGAAGTGTAAGAATGATAATAAACCAGAAGATATTAAAAAAGAAGTAGATCGCTTCATTATTAGTAATCCTTACAGGGAGTATGATGTAGCAATACAATCTGCTTATGATGATGCATTGAGAAGAGCATATTATGAACCATCTGAGGAAGAACTCGCAAGAAGGGCAGAGCAAGAACGCCTAGCTCAAGTAAAGATAGATTCTATAGAAGGAATGCGTCTAGCTAAGATAGAGAAGGATAGTTTAGTAAAAGTCCAAAAGGAAGTAGAGCGTTTAGCAAAACAACGTGAGGCTAAAGAAAAAATTGAAAAGGAAAAAGAGGCAAGAAGAATAATGGAAGTGGCAGTCATTGCTGGAAAAGAAAAAGCTAGGAAGGATAGAGAAGCAAAAATGGCAGTAGATAAAGCAAAACGAGATGCTGATATTGCAGAAGCGAATAGACTGGCGGAATTAGCTAAAAAAGAAGCAGAACAACTCGAAACTATAGCAGCACAGGAAGCCGCTGCTGAAGCAGCAGAACAAGCTAAAAAAATAGCAGCAGCAGCAGAAATTCAGCGTATAGCAGCAGAAAATGTAGAAGTAGATCTCCTAGCAGAAGAAGCTCAGGCAGAGAAAAAACGCCTGGCAGCTGCAAAAAAGAAAGCTAAAGAAGATGCCAAAGCAGCAAAAAGATTGGCAGCTCAAGAAGCCAAAGCAGATCGAAAAAGAATCGCAGAAGAAAAACGTGAAGCTAAGGAAGCTGATAAGCAGGCAGAGATAGCTGCAGTTCAAGCAGCAAAAGATAAAAAGGCTAAACTTGAGAAAGATGCAGAAGAAGCTGATTTAGCAGCGAAAAGAGCAGCAATAGTTAAAGAGGAATTGGCAGTAGCGGTAGCGAATCAAAAAAAACGAGATGAAGAACGAGCACAAGCAAAGCGTTTAAAAGACGCTGCGGATGCTTTGGCAATAGAAGAAGCTAAGAAAAGTAATGATACAGATAGCGTACCTCTTGTTAAAACTACACCACCTGGAATTCCTGCAGCTCCTATAGAAAAACCAGTAACGACTTCTACACCAATTAGAGTTACAGAAGGTAAGTTGGATCGTATTACAGAGTGTACATTAGACGGTATGGCACAAGGGATGACACCTGATGAAGCAGAAGCAGAATGTATAGCTTTCTTCAAAAAGAAAGC
>JBNMOV010000030.1:0-19295 GCA_051275765.1 Maribacter sp.
ATATAGGACAGCATTGCCTAGATGATTACTATTTTGTACATATCCTGTTTTTTTGGAAAGTGTAGCCAGCTCCCATACATCGAGATCAGATCTAAAAAACTTCTGTGACCATAGATGATTTCCGTGCTCCAATGGGTCATGACCCATTGGGATATCCAGCCGATGAAACAACTTACTGCTGATCGACTTTATTTTCTGAATCATTCCCGTCAGTTCCTCATATTCGCATACGAGAATCATATGTACATGATCCTTACAGATGTTATATGCCAGACATGAATAATCATTTTCTGTGATGATATTGCCAATGATTTCTGTGAGGGCTATTTCTTCTTCCAAGCCCAATTCTACCGGTTCGCCTTTTTCTATTCCCATGCTTTCCATTCTGGGCGAAGTTCGGCTATTGTGCGTAGTCAAAACGACATGATATGCCTGTTTATCTTTTGGCTCAAAAACCCTAGGAAATTCCTTTCCCCAAGAAAACGCCTTATCTCCCGCCACTTCTGGATCATCTATGAGAGAATTACCACATTTGATATTGGAATTAAGGGAAGTTAGTTTTCTATTCGGCTGTGCAGAGCGAAGCCATAAAGACAATTTGGCTATTTCTACGGATTCCTCATTAATATCTACACCAAAAAGATTATGCTCTAAAATGGCATTTTCCACATTAGGAAATACAAAACCACCTCCTAATAATTTGGTTTGTAATTCATCTATATAAGTATGTTCTTTGATGAGAAATTCCAATGCTTGGTTCAAGAATGCTCCAGAGCCACAAGCAGGATCACAGATAGTAATTTGCAAAAGCCATGTTCTATAATCTTCTAATTGTTGTACGAGCTTTTTTAAGGTTGCTTTTTTACGTCCTTTTCTGCTTTTACTGTATTCTTCCTCATCCAGTTGTAGTGCTTCCTTTTTTTCTTCACATAGTTTGCCTACTGTGTTTTCTACTATGTATTTGGTAATATATTTAGGTGTATAAAAAACGCCATCCTTTTTTCTTCTAGTTTTGGACTTATCCAGTACATTACCAGCTATTTCAGATTGGAGTTCCTCTATTTCATTTAAGGAATGTTCAAAAATATGTCCTAAAATATTTACATCTACATCACTTTTAAAATCGTAGTTACTTAATGTCTGTGTATGCTTATATAAAAGCGTATCATCTATTTTGACATTATCGAGTAGTTCATCAGCTTTGAACAGTCCACCGTTATAAGCGAAAATATCGTGCTTAGTTCCTTTGTGTCCAGTATTCATATAACCAAAATACTTCTTGAAACGGTCATAGAGTGGGGTATAAGCGTCTAATTCATCCCTTAGCGTTACCCATTGTTTTATAATCGCAGCTATTGAATTAGGAGGTAACAAACCGCCATCCTCTGAAAAGAAAATAAACAAGAAACGGTCTAGTAATTTTTGGGTTTTCTTGAATAGCAGTAATTTATCAATTTCAGGATTCCCTTTAACCAAATCATTGAATAAATCTCGTCTAAAACTAGAATAGTCCTTGTATAGTTCTTTAGTGACTTTTTCTTCTTCAGTTAGGGAATTATCCTTTATCTGTTTAGGCGTATTTTTAAAGATATTTTCTTTAGATAGACAAAGGAACAAGACCTTAAATTCTTCATAGCTCAAATAGAATAAGTTGAATTCCTGATATTCTACTGCATTATCAATATAGAATCGCAGTTTCTCAAAATTGGAGGTAATGACATAGATGGCATCGGGTTGGTTGTTCTTATATCCGAAAGCCTGTTTTTCTACCTTGCCTAAATCTGTGGTATTTGTTCCTTTCAGCTCTATGACGGCTATAGCTTTGCCATCATGGAGAATAGCCCCATCCGCTTTTTTGGCATCCTTTACATTCTTGAATTCTGTGGTTAGGTTAAAATCAGGATTAGGATTGAGGGTATAGCCTAGAATCTTTACAAACAATTCATTGAGGAAAGTTGCTTGATATTGCTCTTCCTTGCTTTGTCTTATGTTCGCTTGTATGGTAGGGTGTAAGAAGTATTTAGTATATAATTCATACTTCTCTTTTATTATTTTCTCGTCTAAGATTTTGAGATATTTAGCGAGTACGGATTTTTGGAATAGTGCCATGAGTTGATTTTATTTATTTTTCGTAAAAATAACCAACTTATTGATAAATATAGATTGTTAGATATATTTATACCAAAATTAAAAACCAACCGTACACTATCCGTACACCGAAAATAAAAAAGCAGCTACAAATTAATGTAACTGCTTGATTATTAAGTCGGGATGACAGGATTTGAACCTGCGACCCCACGCCCCCCAGGCGTGTGCGCTACCGGGCTGCGCTACATCCCGAAAATTGAATTGCAAATATATATCATTGTAAGCTTTCCAAATATCTTTTTGTGATTTTTTTGTTCAACGATAATTGATAACAATGTAATCCAAGTGATTTTAATCCATTGGAATTTACTCCCACTAAGACACGAACCACCGAATCAAAATAAAACTTAAAAGCCTATTATACTCAGCACCTTCCAATAAATTAAGTACTACATTACCAAGAGTTTACAATATATTCATTATATTTGGACTCATTAGCATTCCCCCCCTTTATGCTATATTATTTAACCTAAAGCGTGGATTTATCCACAAACCTATAGTTGATTAGATATTTTGCTAAGCAATAGCAGGACAGCCCATAGAATAATTATTTTAATCTTTTTCACTACACACTATGGTCTATCACGCAAGGTGGCTAGCACTATTCCGATCATGCTATTGGTTGAGTTGCGTTTACGTATCTCAATTATTTAACATACTTGCACTATGAGAAGTTTAAAACAATTACTAATAATTGTTGCAATCGTCTTGTTCACCACTCAGTTTTCGATTGCACAAAAATTTTCAGAAATTGGTATAGGGATAGGTACGTTTTTATACCAAGGAGATATGACTCCCACTTTTCCCGTCGGAGAAGAATTTACTTTTGCTGGAAATATCTTTTATCGGTACAATTTTAATTCCGCTATTGCCGTCAAGGCCCAATTTAGTTTTGGTCAGATTTCAGGAAATGATATTCATGGCAATAATAGGCGAAGGAATATGAAATTCCGTTCTCTTATCGGAGAATTAGCCATTACTGGTCAGGTTGACATTATTGCACTTATTCGCAGGGATGGCATATTAGGTAATTTTACGCCATTTATTTACGGAGGTGTTGCCGGATTTTATTTCAATCCGCAAGGAAAATACGAAGGGGAATGGCATGATTTACAACCTCTAGGTACAGAAGGACAAGGCATGGCAGAATATCCGAATAAGGATCCTTATTCCCTTTTTCAAGTGAGTATTCCTTTTGGGATAGATCTGAGATATAACTTTAGTCGACAGTTTTTTACTGGTCTTGAGTTTGGAATGAGAAAGACATTCACAGATTACTTGGATGATGTCAGTGGTACTTATGCAGATAATGAACTTATCCAAACACAGAAAGGAGATATGGCAGCATATCTTGCAGATCCAAGGGATGTAAAGAAAAGTGAAGGAGAAGTCAGAGGAAATTCAGCTAGAAAAGATTGGTACAGCCATTTCAATGTGTATTTTACCTATAATATTATTGGAAAGAGAGATTGGCGTAAGATTAAAAAACGTTCATTCTAATCTTAGATAATTAGATGATTAGAGATAGTTATTTTTTTTCAATAAAAAAGGATCGTTTCTTCTTTACGAAACGATCCTTTTTTATAACTAGCCTATATTATCTCTAAATCTAAATATCTTAGCATCTAAATATCTAAAAAAATGAGAATTAATGCACATGGTCATCTGTTGCCATATCCAGAACAGATTCCTAAATTCATGAAGGAGAAGAAACTGTTTTGGCTAGATGCAGATAGAAAATTCATGCGTCAAGGTAATTGGAAACGTCCAGTAACAGATCCTAGTTTTTTCTTAAATGAAAAACTGGAATGGATGGAAGCATCCAATATTGATCACGAAGTCATTCTCAATCTTTCTCAATTATACGCTAATGGACTCAGAAGGGATTTGGCATTAGACACCATCCGTTTTCAAAATGATTTCAATGCTGCTACACAACAAGAATATAAAGATAAATTCACTTGTGGCTTTGTGGTGCAGCCTTTATATATAGAAGATGCACTCAAGGAAATAGAGCGATGTGTCAATGAATTGGACATGAAACTACTTTGTCTTCCCACACACTTCATAGATGCCAATGGACAATGGAAATCAACTGCACATCAAGATGTAGAACCTATCTGGGAATTAGCGAATGAATATGGCTTGGCGGTAGAAATACATCCTTATGATGCACCAAAAATGATTCATTTGGAAGATCAATATTGGCGATTCCATCTAGTCTGGATGTGTGCTCAAACAGCAGATCATTATCATATCTTCACATTAAGGAATTTACCTAATAAATATCCTAATGTTCGCACCTGTTTCGCCCACGGAAACCAGTTTGGACAAATGAACGTAGGTAGAAGAAAACAAGGCTACGAAGGCAGACCAGATTTATTTGAAGGTACTATTCATCCTTCTGATAATTACCAAAGCAACAATGTCTTTTTTGACACTTTAGTACATGATGTTTATTCCTTTAGGTTATTACTGGATAGACAAGGTTCTTCACGTATTGTGGCAGGTTTAGATGATCCTTATCCGCTTGGGGAAATGAAAGGTGTAGGAGATTCTTATCCTGGTAAAGTAATAGATGAAGCTGTGGAAATGAATTTTATTTCTGCTGAAGAAAGGGATGATATTTGGAATAAAAATGTGTTGGCTTGGCTGGGCTAAAAGGATTTGTTATAAAAGGAAATATTGAAAATAGAATAGTATTTTAGAATTTGGTCTTTTTCTCAGACAGATGATCTCAGTCTCTAGAATAAAATTCAGCAAAAATTTCATAAGAGATTTATTAAACATAGAATTCAAAAGCCAAGATGAAGAAATAGACATGACTATTTACAATCATTTAGGACAAGTAATTCATACAAAAAGCGAATCTTATCAAAAAGGAATCCAGACAGAAAGTATAGATATGAGTTCCTTTGCGAATGGTTATTATTTCATCACTATCCACAATAGCGATAGGATGGAAACATTTAAATTCATGAAAATAAAATAAATAAAAATAAAAGCAGGACTTTCTTAGAAAGTCCTGCTTTTTTATAAATTCTCCAACATCTCCATAAATTCTTCTCGTTTTTCTCTAGAGAGAGAAACAATCCCATCATTTTCCATTAAAATATAAGGTCCATCCTTTTTTACGAGTTGTTTGATGTATTGGATATGAATTAAAAAAGAACGATGAGGACGATAGAAGAATGAATTATCCTTGAGTAAATCAGCATAAAATTTCATGGGTTTGCTGATCGTTATCTTATCCTGTCCTTTGATATAAAGATGGGTATACATCCCATCTGCTTTCATATACATGATGTCATCTATTTTTACAAATAGGATTCCTGTGGATATAGGAAGTCCTATCTTACCAAAAGAAGTAGACTGAAAGGCTGCCCTTAATTCATTTAATTGAGTATTAATATCTTTAGTAATCAATAAATTACTGACCTTGATTACTGCTGCTTTTATCTGATTGGGTCTGATAGGTTTCAATAGATAATCTATGGCATTCATCTGGAATGCCTTGATAGCATATTCATTATATGCGGTAGTGAAAACGATATGGAAATTAATTTCATCCTGCTCGAAAAAATCAAGGATTTGAATACCCAAATAACGAGGCATTTCTATATCCAAAAAAACGATGTCTGGTTGAATTTTACGAATGAGTTTCACGCCAGTAGGTAGATCTGGTGCTTCTTCTATTACAGAGATTTCAGGACAATATTCTGTTAGAATTACTCGAAGTAAATTCCTTGCCTTTTTCTCATCATCAATAATAACTGCTTTCATGCTTTAGAGTTTGTTTAGAGTTTGATTTTTAAATGAATTATTAAATTCCTAAGAAACTCTACCGCTCATTATTTTGTAGGAATGCTCAATATTACTTTCGTCCCCAAAGCTATGCCATTTTCATCCTTGAGATCTAATATTGTAAAATTAATATCTTCTTCTCTTCCAATATTCAATAATTCTATCCTATTTTGAGTCGCAGCAGTAGCAAAAGACTGATGTTTTTTCAGTCTTCTTTTATTAATTGATGCAGACTCTTTTCTACCTATACCATTATCAGTAATAGAACAGATTAAAACACCATCTTTTTTATCAAAATCCAGTTCCAGTAATTTCTTTCCTTCCTTATGAAATAAACCATGTTTTAAGGCATTTTCAATAAAAGGCTGAATCAGCATAGGAGGAATGTACATCATGTCTTCATCTAATTTAGGAGAGATAGTAATATTAAAATCTAATTCATCCTCGAATCTTATTTTTTCTAATTGTAAATATAGATCAGCAGCCTTTAT
The DNA here is from genome assembly GCA_051275765.1 of Maribacter sp. Classification (GTDB taxonomy): domain Bacteria; phylum Bacteroidota; class Bacteroidia; order Chitinophagales; family Saprospiraceae; genus JAHDCE01. Next base: position 6,444 of record JBNMOV010000030.1, read on the forward strand.
TTCGTCTTCTAATAGGATTGTTTTCGCCCGACTATGATCCAAGTAAATACGCATCAAATCAGCGAATTTTCCTAGATAATCACTAGCCAGTTCCTTTTTATTCATAATGATATATTCCTGTATGGAATTAAAAGCATTGAATAAAAAATGAGGATTCATCTGTGCTTTGAGTGCCTTCAATTCAGAATCTCTCAACTTGCGTTCTAGTTCTAATTTGCCTCTGGTTTCCTTGAGTTCTAAGCCAATAATTTCAGCTTTCTTTTTTAATTGCTGCTGTTTGAGAAATACATAGGCAAATCCTAATAATAACAAAATACTAGCTAATGCAACGATCAATAAATTACGATTCAATCTGGCATTTTCTTCCGCTACTTCTTTTTCTCTCGTTATTTTTTCAGTTTCATATTTGACTTCCAAGTCTGATATCAATTGCTGATTTTCTTCCTTCAATGATTTAGAAGCATTTTCCTGTGCTAACCTTTGAGCTTCATAAGCTTTGTCATCTTCTCCTATTTCCGAATATAATCTGAATAATACAGTATATATTTCCTTATTGCCTTCATAGTCATTCAATTCATTATGAAACCAAATTAATCTGTTATAATCATCCAATGCAATTTTATAATTCTTTTGACTAAAATTGGCATTGGCTCGTAACAAGATCAATCTATAATACTCTGGTCTTTGTTGTATAGAATCCAGCATTTCAAGACCTTTTCTTGTGTATGCTAGACTTTTAGCAGGATCTTGATTTCTTGCACTATAAATATCGCCTAATATATTATAAGCATAGAGTTTACCTCTAGGAGAATTCAATTGCTCTGAATAAGATAATAATGAACTAGACCATTTTAATGTATTTTCAAAATCCTTTTTCATCATATAATTATTGGATAAATTATATGCTGTTGACATATGAATATTGCCTAAAGGAATGTCCTTTATTTTTTTGTTAATATTCAAATAGATATTAATTGCTTTATCAAATTCCCCTTGGTATTTATAAACAATTCCTAAATTGGAATAAGAAACCATTATTTCACGACCTGCTATATTCTCTTTTTCAAAAGCTGCAATAGCAGAAAGAGAATGTTCAGCAGATTGACTATATGCTTGTTTATAGGTATAATAGGCCGAAAGCGAATTATGAGCCATTCCAATTCCTTTATTATATTTTATTTTTTTAGCTAATGCTAAAGCTTCTAAACCTAAGGGAAGCATTTCCTCATATGAAAGTAGCGTATTGAACTCTCCAGATAAATCAGTGAGTAAATTCACTTTGTCTGTATCTAAAACAGTGTGTTTCTTAAGTTCTATTTTTAGACTATCCACTTTCAACGTATCATATTGAGCATAGGATATATGATAAAACAAAAAAAGAAAGAGTATCAATAATTTTAATCGCATGAACTTCAGATTTAAGGGATTAGTGAAACGTATTTAATAACCTGAGCAGTTATGCTTGTTCTTTTTTTTTCTAAAAAATTACTACCCATTTCTGCTCAATTTATTAAATACGTTTCACTTAGGCAGTTAATAAACTATAATTTAACTTGCTACTTACATCAATGCAAAAAATATTTTCATAGCCATACATATAACGAAGACAGGAGGAATAAGAATCCGTCGAATGCATATGTTATTGTTTTCCTATTCCCTAATCCGCTAATATACTTGTATTCAACGCCACAAATTACATTTTTTTATGAACTGCATATACGAACTGCTAAAATGTGGTTTTTGATTGTTGAAATAAAAAAACCTTTTACCTTTGCAGCATGGCAGGAAATACCTTTGGACAGATATTCAGAATAACCACTTATGGAGAATCACATGGTAAGGCAATAGGCGTAACCATAGATGGTTGTCCGGCAGGACTAGAGATCGATTTGGAATTCATTCTTTCAGAAATGGATCGTCGTCGTCCTGGACAATCAAAAATTGTCACACAGCGAAAAGAAGCGGATAAGGTAGAAATACTCTCTGGTGTTTTTGAGGGCTTAAGTACTGGAACGCCTATTCATCTATTGATTTGGAATCAAGACCAACGTTCTAAGGATTATTCGCACATAAAGGACAAATATCGTCCTTCACACGCTGATTATACTTATGATGCCAAATGGGGACATCGAGATTATAGGGGAGGAGGGCGTTCTTCTGCTAGAGAAACAGCTGCTAGAGTGGCTGGAGGAGCAGTGGCGAAGTTGTTTTTAAGAAAATACAACATAGACATACAGGCATATGTAAGCGGAGTGGGGGAGCTACAATTAGATACTCCCTATCAGCAATTAGATTTTTCATTGACAGAATCTAATCCTGTTCGCTGTCCAGATCCAGATATGGCAGCAAAAATGGAAACTTATATTAAAAAAATAAGAAAAGAAGGGGATACAGTAGGAGGGATTATATCCTCAGTCATCAAAGGCTGTCCAGTAGGACTAGGGGAGCCAGCATTTGATAAATTACATGCAGATCTGGCTAAGGCGATGTTATCTATTAATGCTTGTAAAGGCTTTGAATATGGTTCTGGTTTTACAGGAACGAGTATGAGAGGTTCAGAACATAATGATAGTTTCTACAAAGAAGGGGATAGTATTAAAACCAAAACTAATCATTCTGGTGGAGTACAAGGAGGTATTTCTAATGGAGAGGATATTTATTTTAGAGTAGCCTTTAAACCTGTTGCCACTATCATACGAGCACAGGATTCTATTGATAATAAAGGAAATGCAGCACAAGTAGAAGGGAAGGGAAGACATGATCCTTGTGTGGTGCCAAGAGCCGTCCCAATAGTGGAAGCAATGGCAGCTCTTGTGCTGGCAGATCATATTTTACGACATCGTACATCTCGTATTTAGTGCGTTTCATCAGATTTATCGAAATATTCGTAGGATAAAGGACTTGACCTTTGATCCAAAATAGTACCTTTGCGGTTTATTTAAGGACAGGCAATGAATTGATGAATAGTTTATTGCTTTCTAAGAACATACTTACATTTCAAGATGAAGGATAAGAATGGAATAATAGGATTCGTACTCCTAGGAATTTTAATGCTCGCTTATTTCTGGACTGATGCTAATAAGCGTGCAGTTCTTGCGGAAGATCAAAGAATAGAAGACTCCATAGTACAATCGCAAATTGTAGTTACAGACTCTATTGATACGATGACCTTGGATCCAATGCAATTGGATCCAAATATAGTTGTTGATGGGGATCCTCTAAATGAACTAGAAGACGTTAGGCTTGTAGTCAAATATGGTGATTTTGCGATGTCTTCTACTGGAGATGAGCAAGATTATGTATTAGAAAATGACTTGATTAAGTTCACTTTTACCAATAAAGGAGCTAGAATCAAACAAGTTCAACTCAAGGATTTCAAAAAGAGTATTTGGAACGATGAACATGAAAAGGAAATCACTGATTTACTTCTTTTAGAAGATGAAAGAAATCGATTTCAGTACAATATACCAGTAAAAGGTGTTGCTACTCCTGTTTCCTCTGAAGATTTATATTTCAAGGCAGTAGAAGTTAGTGGAAATAAAATTGTTTTTCGTGCTTTTGCAGGAAGTAATGATAAATATTTCGAACAGACTTATTCTCTGAATGAAGATTATAAATTGGATTATGATTTGGGTTTTGTAGGCTTAGATGAAACAATTCCTTCTGGTACAACAGATATAGAATTGGAATGGGTTAATTATCTGGATAGGATTGAAAAATCTACAGATTATGAAAGTTCACTTTCTACGATATACTACAAACAAAACGATAAAGGCTATAGCTACTGTAGCTGTCGTGGAGATGATGAAGTGGAAAAAGAAAAATTAATGGATTGGGTAGCTCATTCCAATCAGTTTTTCAATACTTCTCTTATCGCTGATACGCCGTTTACTGGCATGAAGTCGGACATAAAGGAAATGGCTAAAGAGGAAGAGGATATGAAACTCTTTACAACACGCCTTAAAATCCCTTATCAGGGCAAATTTGGTATGACCATTTACTCTGGGCCCAATGAATATAAGCGTATGGCGGCAATGGGTAATGATATGCAATATGTCATTCCTTATGGTAGAAGTATTTTAGGAACGATCAATCGTTGGATCATTCGCCCATTGTTTAGTTTCTTCTCTGGATTTGTTGGCAATATGGGAATCGTTATTTTGATTGTAACTTTCCTTGTCAAAATGGTACTTTATCCTCTCACATACAAGATGTTATATTCTCAATCTAAAATGAGTGCTTTAAAGCCTAAGATTGAAGAATTGAAAAAGAAGATAGGGGATGACGCACAAGCAGTTCAAGTAGAAACAATGAAACTCTATAGGGAAACTGGTGTGAATCCGTTAGGAGGTTGTATGCCAATGGTGATACAAATGCCTATTTGGATTGCCTTGTATCGTTTCTTTCCAGCATCTATAGAATTCCGTCAAGCAAGCTTCCTTTGGGCAGATGATTTGGCTTCTTATGATGTATTTTGGTGGATACCAATTCAAGGAGGAATTCCTTTTTATGGAGAACACTTGAGTTTATTCACGATACTTTGGGCGATAACGACAGTTATTTATACCTTTTATAATTCAAAGCATATGGACATGTCTGCTAATCCTGCAATGAAGTATATGCAGTATATGATGCCGTTAATGTTCCTTTTCTTTTTCAATAGTATGGCTTCAGCTTTGACTTGTTATATGTTATTTAGTAACTTGACAAACATTGCTCAGACAGTGATTACCAAAAACTTTATTATTAATAAAGAAAAGATAGCGGAAGAGTTATCCAATCATAAGGCGAAACCTAAGAAAGAAGGTGGTTTTAGAGATCGAATGACTAAAGCATTCGAACAAGCTCAAAATGCTCAGGCAGAACGTCAGAAAGAAGATAAAAAGAAAAAGTAAGCGCAACTTACAGTAAATAGACGAGACTTTACAAAATGCTCACTGTGCATGGCACAGTGAGCATTTTTATTTCTTATTTAGGGAACAGGTAATTAATCAAAAAAATGACTATTTTAGTCAATAAATCAAATTCATAATAACTTCAAACACTCAACATCTTGTCCAATAGAATCATAGTTTATATCGCTATTACCTTATCATTCATTGCATTTTCATGCAATAAGAAAATAAATAATAGGGTAGTAATGCCTACTTCAATAGATGAGACGGTTATTATCGAACAAAATGAAAATGATGGCTCTGGTATCACAGAAATTGATACATCACTCCTTGTTATTCAAGATATTATACCAATTGAGAATCGAAAATTTTCTATTATTCAAATCATAAAAGAACCTTGTTATGGAGGTGGATATCCTGTTTATGAATTTAGTTTGTTAAATGATGGAGTAGCTTTTTATAATTGCAAAACTGAATGCTCTCCAAGGAGTGGACAATATTATGCTTATATAGGTAGAGAAAAAGCTGGAGAAATTTTAGCGTATATCAATAACTATAACTTGATGAATCTAAACAGCGTATATCCAATGAATGGCAGATCTGTAGCTAATATTCCGCTGACACAGATTAATATTTCTACAGACGACAAACGCACCAAGAAAATTAAAAATTATCATCACGCACCACAAGTCTTATTAGAATTAGAAGACATTGTTACTCAAATCGTAATGGATACGAATTGGGAACCAACTTATGAATAATTTTTTAATTTATTTAACCCTAATAAAGAGCTATAGAATATTTTACGGAAATAAAATCCTGTAAGACAATCAATACGTGTGGTTTATAGGGCGATATAAATACTTGAACCAAAGTAGTCCTATAATATATATTATGTTAAGTAAGTGAATCGAATCACTCCTTTGCACCTTTTAATAGACGTTAGAGAGACAATCAAAGAAAACTTGCAGAAAAAAGAAATAACCGCTAACTTCCACCATCTCATTGTTTTTGATCTTTAGAATGAAATAAATGTATTTAAATACAGCAAGAGCAAGTTATATAATCGATTTTTGTAACACAAATGAAGAACAAAAATCAGCATTGCTTTTTGTGGTTTCGCTATTACGAAAATATTTTCCAAAACTAGAAATTATAGTCGTTGAACAGGATGTCACTCCAAAATTAGAATTGGATCAATCACTGAATGTTCGTCAAATTTTCTTTCATAATTCAGGGGCTTATAATCATTATCGAGCTTATAATGAAGGAGCAAAAAATAGCAATCGAGAAATCCTCATTTTTGCAACTCCTGATATGTTTTTAAGTTATGAAGGCTACCTGGCTTGTTTCCGTGAAATAGAAATTTTTGAAGCTGTCACGTCCAACAAATCAGAACTTTCCAATGTTGTTATTACTCATTCACAAGACCACCATTTTGAATTACTCAGCAATACCCCACTCTATACTTTTGCTGAGGGTATTTTATTGATGACAAGAAAATCTTTCGAAAAATTAGGTGGTTGGGATGAATATTTTGAAGGAGCAAAAGGAGGTTATGATGCCATGTCTCATGTTATTTTTAATAAATTGACATCCAAAACGCTTTGCCTCCCAATGTTTCATATTGAGAATTCAAGGAACGTAGCAGGCGGTAAAGATCAAATAAAACAAGCCGAAAATCGGATGTTGTCTGATGAAATAACAAGCCTTTACGGTACTGCACTTGACCATTATGTTGAGTTTTTACAAATCAAAAACGGCTTTAAAAAAGGAATATCTTTCAACACAAAAAAACAAGCAAAATTTATACTTGCTGTCACGACTTTCAATAGATTTGATTATTTAAAAAAATGTATCGATTCTTTTCTCAATACTCGAAATACAGACGCTGATTGGCAACTCATTATCGCTGACGATGGCTCTACTGATGAAACTACGAATTACCTTAAAACACTTGAAACTAATCATGATGCAATCATTATCCGCAATTCTGGAACAGATATCCATCGACAAATAAATTCAATTCTGAAAAAACTCAAGGAATTGGACTTTGACCTTTGTTTTCGATGTGATGACGATATGATTTTTTTACAAAAAGGCTGGGATGATTTGTATTGGAAAACTATACAACGAACAGGCTACGATCATTTAATTTTTTATGATAAAAATTGGCGACCACATGTCAACTTATCACAACCAATTCAAGCAGGTGGATTAATTTCGAATTGTCCAGCAGAATCAATCCAAGGCGGTTTTTATACTTTAACTAAAAGGGTTTTGAAAGAAGTTGGTTATTTTGATGAGCAATTGTTTGGTAGACGTGGATTGGGACATGTAGATTATAGTTTTCGTTGTTGTCGAGCAGGATTCAATGTACTTGCTAATCCTTTTGATGCAAAGGATAGCAATTATTTTTTATGTTTGCAATCAGCTGATAATTACAAGGGTTCTGTCACCTCTTTATATAAATCAAAGCTTAATCCAAAAGGTATTTTAGCATTAAAAAAACGGCTTATTCGCATGGAACGGCAATATATTCCTTTCAACCAAAATTATCTTGAATTAGACAGCCACTACTCTACTGACAATAAGCAATCAAAATCTAGACGAACTAAAAAAACGGCTACGATTAATCGCTTCCGTCGAGCCAATGCTACTTTTTATCCCGAACGTGGAATTCGTAGTTTATTTGGTTTTCTATTAAAACGGTTTTATAATTTAGGAATTGATTTGCGTTTGTTTTTTATTCCTGCGGGTATTAAGAAATTAGGAAAAATTTTGAATAAAATTAGCTTGGATTTATTAAATGTGGAAGAGTGATGAGAAGTTTCTTAGAATTATTACCTCCCTACTCTATTATTATAACTCAGCTTAGAAATATATCTTTAGGCATGAATTTTTAAATAACTTCGAAATGCCTAGCGATATTTGCTTTACAGACCATCACTAATAACAATTCTCTGATTTTCAGTAGCTACGAATTTCTGGCAACCCGAAAATTACTTAATCTTCAGTATAGCAACAATAATTTGACTTTTAGAAGATTCGATTATTTAGACATCCGAATACTAATTAATTCTCAGTATATAAAATGATTATTTCTCATAAACATAAATTCATTTTCATTAAGAATCGTAAGACTGCTGGTACTTCTATAGAAATTTCATTGAGTAAATTCTGCGGACCAAATGATATTATTACAACGATTACAGATGATGATGAAAAAGTAAGGCATAATTTTGGGTTTACAGGTCCTCAAAATTATTACAAGCCGAAGATTGAATGGAATTTGAATCAATGGCGGGATTATTTCAAGGAAGGGAAAAAACCGAAAAAATTCTATAATCATATTCCTTGTAAAGAACTCATTAAGCTAGTAGATAAGAAAATATGGAATTCGTATTTTAAATTTACTATTGAACGCAATCCATTTGACAAGGCGGTTTCTTATTTTTTTTGGAGAAAAGGCAATGAAAAATATGACTGTATTCATGATTTTATTTTAGCTGGTGGATTAAACCCTTTGCAAGCGTATGATTTATATTGGATAGATAAATTACCTGCAGTTGATAAGATTTATCAATATGAAGACTTGGCTTTTTTAGAAAAGGATCTGACTAAGCAATTAAATCTCCCTGAATCCTTTGAATTAATCAATTATAAGGCAAAAAGTCATAGTCGAAAAATTGCGGATTATCGGGAAATACTAGACGATAAGTCAGTTGAATTAATAAAAATTGCTTTTGCTAGAGAGATCGAATTGTTTAATTATAAATTTTAGACACCAACAAAGTTCCTTATTATAGCATTCTTCGATACAGAAGAAAAGAACTATTGGTTCATACGACAAATTAAATATCAAAAATGATAAGCTACCTCCGAAAAAAAATCGGCAAATTGCTAGAGGCACATCTACTCAAAAATGTTTTGGTTATCCGTCCTATTGATGATTCGGAAAATATCAGGGATTTCATCAAAAAACTACAGCCTTATCAAACCAATTTTCCACTGCGGCGAATTGGCTTAGAAAAAGACGGAGGCTATTTAGTGCCAGATGATTTAGAAGGAATTACGGCTTGTTTTTCGGCGGGCATCGGTGGAAAATACCATTTTGAAGACCAATGTTTTGACTTGGGTATGCAGATTTTCATGGCAGACAAATCCGTTAAATTTCCTGAAGAAATACCCATAGAATATCACTTTCTGCCAAAATTCATCGGCTATTTCAATAGCGAGAATTTTATTACCTTGGATGATTGGGTGAACCAAAGTTTAACCGAAAAAAAATCGGATTTGCTTTTGCAAATGGACATCGAAAGTGCAGAATATTTTAGCCTGCTTAATCTTTCGGATGCCTTACTGCGTCGGTTTCGGGTTTTGGTGATAGAATTTCATGGCTTGTCCAAACTCAGAAACCGCGAATTTTCCAATATGGCAGAAGCTGTTTTTCAAAAATTATTGCACACACACACTTGTGTCCACATTCATCCAAATAATTGTTCACCGCCTGTGTTAGTGAAAGGCATTCCGATTTCTAAGGTAATGGAATTTACTTTTTTGAGGAATGACCGTATTTCAGAAAAAACTCCGCAGACGGTATTTCCGCATCCATTGGACAGAAAAAATATTTCGAAAAAAGAAGATTCTATATTGCCCGAAATTTGGTATAAAACATAAACATGTTCTAAGTGTGAAAAGCGTTTTAAGGCAAAATTTAATTGGGTTAAAAGTCCCTTAATTTACCTTTCCACTCTCTGAAATTGGAATAACTATTAGGAAATCGTTTTGAAATATATCCTACGGCTAAATCAAGTGCAGATGATTTTCCTGATAAAATATTTCTTAAATACTTAGAAAAAGGGATTTTCTTTTTAAAGGTAATGCCACCATTTCTTTCGACAATTTGTGCAATAAGTCGAGAAAATCCACCACCTGACTGGATGAATTTTGTGCTGTTACACATATAAATAAAATCTTCGTCGGGATTCTTACTGTTTTTTTCTTTGAACTCAAATTTCTCTTTCTTGAGCAGATTTTTTATTCCGTTTAAATATTTATCATTGGCTTCGTGATTGATTTTTGTTTGATGCGAACCATATAGTAATATGATTTTATTTCCGATTTTATTTCTTTTGATTTCACGTAAAATATATTTCAATTCTTTCAATTTGATTCCATAAAGCCCCTTTCTTCCCATAAAAACGGCATCGCCATATTTAAAGTCAATCACGACATCGCCCAGTCTTATGTGAAAAACGATGTCGCTTTCAGTTGGCAAATCTGATTTTTTTGATTTCTCTGCTATGATGCTTTCTAATATTTCATAATTATTGCAGCGTTCTTTCAATTTCAAACCCTTGGTTCTTTTCAGATATTGACCAGCTACACTCTCTGGCAATTTTTTTTCGATTCTAGCAAGATAATCCCATTTTTCTTTCCTCCAAAACATACCTCTGACAATATCAGCTAATCTATATTTCAACCACTTAGATTCGTTTAAAATTTGATGCATAAAAAAAGGGTATTTAAATAAGTAAATTATCTTTGTATAATGTTGCCATCTTTGATAGATTTTGGAACATAATCGCTTTCTAATTCAAAAAAAGATGCTTGAAGCAAGCTCCTTGCAGAAAAATCCTGTTATCTTTTTTTATTGAGTTTATTGCTTTTAAAAAAACTGTTTATCTTTTGAGTCGTTGTAATACCCTAGCTGTCTTTGGGAATCGCTTTATCAGATTAGTTAATAGCAATTTAACCGAAAAAATCGTTGTAACCAAAAGATGCTTACACCTATCAGCAAACGACAAGGGACCATTGGGCTCTTGTCCGAATACGATACCGCCATTTTTTTTCACAAACCTTCCGGTAATTCGGGAAAACCCTCCTCCCGATCTAATGAATTTTTTGCTCTGGGACATATAAATAAAATCATTGTCAGGATTGCTACTGTTTTTCGATTCAATTTCGAATCCGTTTTCTATGATTAGCTTTTTGATACCTTTTAAATATTTGTTATTAGCTTTTTGATTTATACCTGTTTTATGTGATCCATAGACTAAAATAATCTTATTGCCAGCGTTATTTTTTTTTACTTTTTGGAGAATACTTTTTATTTCCTTTAAGGTAAGTCCCCAATCTTTTTTATAAAAAAAAACATCTCCAAATCTAAAATCAACTACAATATCCCCAAGCCGAACATGAAAAACGATATCGTTTTCAGAAGGTAAATCGATGTCTTTAGCTTTCTCCTCAATGATGGTTTGCAATACTTCATAATTATTTCTCCATTCTTCGTATTCTAATCCCTTCGTCCTTTTTATATACATCCCGCCAATGCTGTTCGGCAATTCTTTTTCGATTTTATCCAAATAACCTATTTCGATTCTTAAAAAAACGCCCTTAATAATATCCCCCAAGCGATATCCTATCCATTTAGAATCGTTTAGCATAAATGTCTTTTTATTTTAGGTGTGTAAGTATAATAAATATGCACCTCATTTGTCAAACAGTAGGAGATCTTTGGGGTTTGAAGTTGAACAACGTACTAAAAATTAATTATTTCGTATTCTAATAACAAGGAAACCCCAAAGGTTTTGAAGCTCATTATTCCCCAAACCAATTATATGGCAGTGGATAATCCTCTTTATTCGAAACGTTTTTTCTATCCAAGGGATGTGGAAATTTGACAGCTTCCGAACGTTCTGAAATGCGGTCATTCCTCAAAAAAGTAAATTCCATGAGTGGTGGAATTGGAATTCCTCCTTTCTCAATGGGCGGAACATAATTATTAGGATGAATATGTACACAAGTATGATGCTGCAATAGTTTTTCAAAAACAGCATCTGCTAAATGTAGAAACTGCCTGTTCCAAAGTCTCCTAAACCAATGAAACTCAATCACAATAACCCGAAAACGTTGAAGCGTTGGATCGGACATATTGAGCAAGGAATAGTATTCAGCCCCCTCTATATCCATTTGCAATAGCAAATCGGAAGAATCCTCTTTTGTAGATTGTTGAACCCAATCATTCATGGTAATAAATTCATCATTGTTATAATAACCAATGTACTTTGCTAAGAAATTATATTCAGAAGGAATTGACTTAGGATTTTTAACCGACTTATCTGCCATGAAAATCTCCATTCCTAAATCAAAACAATCTTTTTCAAAACTATATCTCCTACCTACTCCCGCTGAAAAGCAAGCCGATATTCCTGCCAAATCATCAGGAACCAGATAACCACCGTCTCTTCCAGCTCCAAGTCGTATTAGTGGAAAATTGGTTTTAAACGGTCTAACTTTTTTAATGAAAGCTTTTATTTTTTCTGATTTTTCCTGTCCTCCTTTTTGTTCTGTGGGTATCACTTTTTTTGCCTGCAAGACTTCTGAGGGTTTTTCAACTTTCTTTCGAAAAAAATTCAACATATCATTTGATTTATCCTGCGTTATCGTTGTACCATTTATTTAATTCTCATCCTTTAAATTAAAAACATGAGTTAATAATATGTAAATTTATACTTTTTGAGAAAACCGACATTATACTTGGGGTACATTAATTTTTGAAGATATAATGTTAGTCAAAATAAAACGCTTTTTTTGACTAAAACACCTTTAATTATCAATTGTTAGTTGAAGGGTAGTTTATTTATGAGAAATAGTTAATGAAAATGACAAAACAAAAAATATCCGATTGTTTAGACCTTGCTTGCGAAACCATTCAATCCAATGCGACAGAAAAGCAAAAATGGATTGTCAAATATTTGAATTCAACGCAAAAGGAAAGAATATTGGACGATTGCATTTTGGTGGATGATTTATTGAAAAACAATACTGATGCAAAGGTTTTGGATATGGGTTCTGCACCTTTTTATACAGTTTTGGCTTTGCAAAATTTTGGCTATAATATTTCCGCTATCGACATCAGCCCAGAGCGTTTCGGGACTTTGATCGAAAA
>JBNMOV010000031.1:0-19289 GCA_051275765.1 Maribacter sp.
ATTAATACATGCCTGATAAACAGTATTTTCTGCTCTCATATTCTCACTTAAAGACCAGCCAACTATTTTTCTATCTGCAAGATCCATTATTGTTGTGAGATAGTTCCAGCTTCCACCAACCCGAATATAAGTAATATCAGAAACCCATTTTCCTCCTAACTCAGTACTTGTGAAATTTCTGTCTAAGACATTATTAGCTATTGGAAATGAATGATTTGAGTTTATTGTACATACAAACTTCCTTTTTAAAACACTCTTTAATTTCTTTCATGAGCAAAGCTATATAAACGTGGATAATTCAAATCTTGCCGTTCTAACATTTTCTAAATTCTATGGCTACCATAAATTCCTTTACTCTTCTCAAAAATTATTTTAATCTGTTCTTTTAAATATAATTTTAAAGCGGATTTTTTTTGGTAAATCTTTCTTCTTAAGCCAGTTGTAATAAGCATTTTTATTCACTTTCATACATTTATATATCTTCTCGACTGTATAATTATCTTCCTTATTTAAAATGAATTTATACCTCAATGGTCGCTCTTGGAGAAGATGTCTACCGCCTTTTTTAATATATCACGTTCCATTTTAACAGATCTCAATTCCTTTTTCAGGGCTTTCAGTTCTTCTACTTCTGGAGATAATTTTGTCTTTTGAGAAAATCATCAGCTTTAGCAGCATATTCTCTTTTCCAACGACGAATCATCCCTGGGTCTAATCCGTAATCCTCTGTTATCTATACTGAGAATTAATTGGTTTTCGGATTGTTAAAAATTCATAGCTTCTGAAAATCAAGCAATTGCTACTAACCTTGGTCTATAAAGCGAATACCGCTAGGTATACTTAGGGATGGCGAATAAATAAGTGTCTGGAATTGATAAGATATTTTTGTGCTAGGCAAGGCGGTAAAAGCCGCGTTACGCCTTAGCGTAATAAGGTTTTTGCCAACGCAGCATAGTGCAAAAAGATGAAGTCAAAACGGACAGTTATTTATTCGCCATCCCTAAGGTTTAATTCCTGACTTTGACAACTCTACTATCATTGCCTTGAATTCATTTTCATATTTCTTTGCCATAATGCTAATATACCATTTAAGGACTCTTACAATTCGTCACATCAAAGGTAGACACTCCAATAATGAAACAAATAAAAATGAAATCATAAAAGAAGAAAATTCTATTTCAAACAAACCAATTCAAGACTCTGTAAGTCTGATTACTAAAATAAATCGAGAACAAGTCGCTAGATTTAATACATCAACGGCACTAATAGGTAATAAGATTAGAGAGATTATATTTAGTGATGAAAAAGGACTTACAATAGAAGATTTATTAGATCAACAATTAATATTTCGAAATAACAAAGGAAAAATAATTAACGTACAAATAAGGTCTGTAGTTGACACAATTTATTTTGAGAAAAAGAATTGAATAGGAAGTTCTATAACAAAAAAAATCAAGGAATTGTACTTTTTTAATTCATTATTTTGGTTTCAGTTATCACTCTAAGAAAATCATGAAAATATCGACTTTATAAAAAATAGAACGGAATATAATAGAAATGAAAAAAGTAGACAAATCAGTCTTCAATTCGTTCCACTAAATCTATATAGACTTGCTGTAAAAACAATCTTCCAAATCGCTCGTGAATGATGCTTTTTTGGCATAAATTCTCCATGTCTTCATAGGAAACTGAAAACAATATAGAATCTTCTAAAAGTTCAATATTATATTTACTCTTCTTCGCGTGTAGTAAACTATCTATGGCTGTAATTGCTTCTCCTTCAAAAGCAAAATGAGAAGTAATATCTTTTCCATCTTTAAAATGAAAGATTCGTGCCGCCCCTGTTTCTATTATGAAAGAATGTTTGCACACCTTGTTTTCAACATGTAGGAGATGATTTTTAGGATAGGAATGTGGGGCTAGAATTTTTTGGTAATCAGAAACTAATTTTGGATTATCTTTTAGTAGTTTTTGATATGGGCTAACGCAGTTAATTTCATGATTTAATTTCTGATTTTTAATGGAAGATAACGAGCTACATAAATGCAGTAGCCTCTAGGCGGCAAGGCTACTGCATTTATGCTTTATTCGCTACCATATTATTTCTCAATTTACAGTTTTTTTACAATCCGTACTGCTCTTTTATCATATTGATAAATTCATCTTCCTTCATTTTTTTACGATTATCTAATAAGAAATTTGCGTCATCGCCTGCTCTATAGCGAAGTGTTGTACTTTCATCTATAGTTGCTTGATAAATTACATCGGCAACTAAACTTGCAGGTGATGGTTTTAAATCGTCACTTTGCCATACCTTCATTAAGGCAGCGGTAACATTTTGGTATTCTGTAAGATTTTCGTCATTTTGAAAATCAAACGAACGACCACCAAAATCTGTAGCAATCATTCCTGGTTCTACAATTTTTACCTTGACACCAATCTCCCCCATTTCGAAACTAAGTGCTTCTGAAATGCCTTCAACTGCAAACTTAGTCCCATGATAAAGAGCCCCCAAAGGAAAAGTCATTCTTCCTCCAATAGAAGAAATGTTTACAATAACACCACTTCTACTTTTCCGAAAATGAGGAAGTATAGCTCTTGTAACATCTAATAATCCTATGACATTGGTATTAAATTGGCGAATGATGTTTTCTCTTGGGAAAGCTTCCAATGGGCCGTATGCACCATAGCCAGCATTATTAACAAGTACATCTATTTTTCCAAATTTTTTAATGCCTTCGTCAACTGTATTCTGAATGGAATCCAAATCTAATACATCTAATCGAGTGACCAATGTATTATCAAGTTCAATCAATTCAACTTCCTTTTCTGGTGTTCTCATGGTGGCTATCACATTCCACCCTTTTTGTTGAAATAGTTTTGCCGTTTCTTTACCGATTCCAGAACTTGCACCAGTAATTAATATCGTTTTACTCATTTTAGTTTTTATTTAGGATCAATAAATCATCTATTCCATTGGCAGCATAAATTTGTTGTGTTGTTTGATGAAGCACTTGATTGTAATTTTCAATTGGTTCTTTTAATCCCATGAAATCAACAACAGTTCTAAATGGCTTCTCTCCATGAGGCAATTCCAACAATTCTACTACAGCATCCGCTATTTTTTGAGGTCGTTGCATTGGATTGGATTCTAAGTACCCAATATATCCATTTAATGATGTATCGGGTGCATGAATCATATCTCCATATTCGGCACCTCTTTCATGATCACTTGGTCGCAACATCCCACCCATAAAAGCAGTAGGCATACCTCCTGGTTCAATGATGCAAGATTCAATACCAAAACCTGAAAGTTCTGCACGATAACCTTCCGCTAAGGATTCCAAAGCATATTTTGATGCAGAGTACACACCTAAAAAGGGAGTTGTTATTCTGCCGATGCAACTTGAAGTATGCAGTATTGTTCCTTTTTCTTGTTTTCTGAAATGTGGAAGTACGGCTCTCATCAGTCGTTGCACTCCAAAAAAATTGACATCAAAGACACGTTGCATGTCTTCGGCAGTAAACATTTCTTGGATGCCGTTTGCACCAATACCAGCATTATTGAAGACAATATCTAGTCCACCCAATAATTCAACAGCCTTTGCAACAGCTTTATTTACACTTATCTCATTGGTTACGTCCATTTCAACTAACTCAACACCTTCCGTTTGAAGCTCTTGTGCGATGTTTTTGTTTTTACCCTTAGTCGAACGCATCGTTCCAACTACTTGGTATCCT
Source organism: Maribacter sp. (assembly GCA_051275765.1). GTDB lineage: Bacteria > Bacteroidota > Bacteroidia > Chitinophagales > Saprospiraceae > JAHDCE01. Next base: position 3,742 of record JBNMOV010000031.1, read on the forward strand.
TTTTCTGAAAGAGTTTTACAAGTTAAAGAGCCAAATGCTCCACTTGCACCTGTTACTAAAATTTTCTTACTCATGAAAATTTGATTTTGTATTATAAATAATTGACAATACAAATATCAATCGATTCCAAATAGTAGGCTAACACAGATTAAGGAAAGGCTAACACGTTTTAAGGTTAATCTGATGGAGTTAATTGTTTCTATATTCTTGAGGTGTCATTCCTGTTTTACTTTTAAACATCCGGCTAAAATAATGCGGATAGTTAAAGCCAAGAGTATAAGCAATTCCACTTATTGAATCGTTTGAACCTAATAATAAAGTCTTCGATTTATCTACCAAAAACTCATTGATATGGTCCTTAGCGGTTTTTCCAGTTTCTTTTTTTAATAAATCGCTAAGATAACCAGAGGACAAAAAACATTCTTTGGCCAAATAAGAAATAGTGGGTTGACCAGATTCAATAATTTTATTGGATTTATAATAATTACTCAACAAGAATTCTACCTTGTAAACAACATCTTTATTTTGAGCAGTACGGGTATGGAATTGTCGTTCATAATATCTTAAGCAATAATTCAAGAGTAACTCAATATTTGAAACCAAAACTTGCTGACTATGATTATCTATTCTTGATTTTATTTCTTCATCAATCATATTTATGCAATTCGCCAGAGTATTTTCTTCTTGTTCGGATAAGTGCAATGCCTCATAAACTGAGTAAGAAAAAAAGGAATAATTTTCAATTAGAGTTCCTAATAAAGTATTTCTAATTAAGTCAGGATGAAAATAGAGCATCCAACCTTGAACCTCATCTAATTGTTGGGTCTTGTTCAACTCAATCACTTGATTTGGTGCAGTAAATATTAAAGCACCTTCATCAAAATCGTAATTATTCCTACCATAATCTAATGCACAGCTTTTGTCTTTTAAAGCGATACAATATAAATCCGAACTTATTTTAATTCCAAGTATCTCTTCCCCATATGCCAATTTGGATGTATCTATAATGGTAATCAATGGATGGGTAGGTTTTTCAAGCCCCATAACTTCATGAAGTTGGCTAATTGATTTATGGTGAACATTTACTTTTGACATATCTGATATTTGCAGCAAATTTGGTTGAATTATCTTATTTTCAATCACACGAAATAGGGTTTTTATAACACGAATTGGTTTTTATAATGGTCGCCAACATAGAAAGATCTCTCATTCCAAAATAAAAAAGCGACACAAAGTATAAACTAAGTGCCGCTATTCTTTTTGCAAAAAGCTGATATTCTATCCTTCTACTGCTCTCTTAAGCTCAGCACCAGGCTTGAATTTAGCAACTTTCTTTGCAGCTATCTGAATTTTCTTACCAGTTGCAGGATTGTGTCCTTCACGGGCTGCTCTTTCAGTTACAGAAAATGTACCGAATCCGATAACGGAAACTTTATCTCCTTCCTTAAGAGTATCAGTAATAGCATTAAGTACAGCATCTAGAGCTGAACCTGCTTTTGCTTTTGAGATGTCAGCATCTTCAGCAATCTTGTTTATTAAATCTCCTTTGTTCATGACTTAGATTTTATAATATGAATGAACTTCGCTCGACAAAAATAATTCCTAGTATCTGTAAAGTCAAATTTAAGGGCTAAAAACCCTTTAAATACTAGCCTTATCGACTATTTTCATGCTTAATTACGTATAATTAGAATTGAATGTTACCTAAAATCTACTTAAATTGTCCTTAGTTTTTAAAAATACTATATCTAATGAGAAAAGTTATCATCCGTTATTCTATCTTTTTCTGTTTATTCGCATTCATGTTTACCTCATATTCCTGCTCTAAAAAGACAGGATGCCCTATTAATGAAAAGGCTCACGTGAAGCCAAATTCTAAGGGAGAATATGGAAAAAATAGAGGAAAATCTAATCTTTTTCCTAAACATATGAGATAATCAAACATCGTTTTTCTATGAATGATAATTTATAGAAAAAATATCAATAATCATTCAATAGGACAAATTTAAATTAATTTGATTGCAAAAGAAACTAATGTAATCAAATTAATTTAATTACTGTTTTAACCTTGGATCTATCGCGTCTGTTAGACCTTCTCCTATAAGGTTAAATAAAGTAACTGTGGCAAATATAGCAAAGCCTGGGAAAATAGCGAGCCACCAAGCTTCTGCTGCTCCTCTAGACTGTGTCAGTAATTGTCCCCAAGTGTTTAGTTCTTTTGGAATACCAAAACCTAAGAAAGATAAGAAAGACTCTGTGAGTATCGCTGCTGCTATACCAAAAGCAACTGAGATAAATACAGGTGCTAATGAATTAGGTATAGCATGCTTTAACATCGTTCTCAATTTAGGGAATCCTAATGCGTGAGCTGCTTCTATATATTCTAGGTTTCTTACTCTCAGTAATTCTGCTCTTACAAATCTAGCGATACCTGTCCATCCTACACATCCTATAATAACCATTACCATAAAGATAGATGGTTTGATAATCGCCACCATTGCTAATATTAATATCAAGACAGGTACAGAAACTATAACTTCTATTATTCTTGTTATAATGAGATCCAAAGGAATGCTTATTCTCTTTTTTAAGATAGGAATAAACTTTAACAAACTTGCTAGTAAATTACCTACTCCCATTACGACTATAAACAGAATAAAGGAAATAAATAATTGTAGCAACATAGCACCAAATCCAGAAGCAGATGCATCTCCTATTGTATAAGAACGTACAAAGAAGCCATAGAAAAAGGCGATAGGAAGCGTTAATATATTCATGAGCACTCTAGCTCTAGACATTTTCATCTGATCATCTCCATAAAAACCTGCCAGACCTCCTACGAATACGCCTATAAAGAAGGCAATGCTCATAGATACGATTCCTACCAGAAAAGCTACCCTAGTTCCATGAACCATACAGGACAAAACATCATTTCCTACTTTATTCGTTCCCATGTGGTGTCGCCATCTAAACGACTCTACCTTTTGTTCTTCAAAAGGACTAACAAAACGAGAATTTTTGTTATCCAAAGTAGTATTCAGATATGGAACAGGAGGCCATATAGCCCAATCCAATTCAATATCATAAAAATCTTGATTTCTGAAATCCTTATGCCAAGTAGCCATTCCCATATCTACTGCATAAGATTTGAATACAGGAAAATGCGTACTCCCTTGATAACTACAAACCAACGGTTTATCATTAGCAATAAAGTCTGCAAATATGGCTATAGATGCCAAAAACATAACAACGTAAAAAGAATATAAGGCTCGCTTATTTTTCTTGAATTGTCGCTTAACGTATGCACCATAACTCTGATCGAGTTCTCCTGGTGTTACTTCTTTTGATTTTTTCTTTCCAAACATATATCGACGGTTTCCCGATTAAGCTATTGTTATCTAATTAGATTATCCCTTACTACTATATGTAATCCTAGGATCTACAAAGGCATATAGTACGTCTGCAATAAGATATCCTATCATTGTCAGCACGGCTACCATCATTACTATAGTAAATACTACTGGAAAATTTTGAGATGCCATAGCATCTACTAGCATTTTTCCCATTCCTGGAAGCGAAAAGATGACTTCTAATACAACAGATCCAGCAATCATTCTTGGAAATACATTGGCAAACAATGTAATGATTGGAAGAAGTGAATTTTTAAAAGCGTGTTTCCATATTACTGTCTTTTCGCTCAATCCTTTGGCTCTTGCAGTACGGATATAATCCTGTCTAAGTACGCCTAGCATTCCACCTCTCATTTGGCGAGATAAAAAGGCAAGACTCGCATATGTCCAACAAAATAATGGTAATATCAAATGGTGTAGCCTAATGAAAAATGTTTCAACAAATGATTGACCTTCTGCTATATCACCTACACCAAAGGCTGGAAATAACTGTAAATATTCAGGATTACAGAGATAGTTAATCAATAAGGTAGCTACCCAAAAATTAGGCAAGGAATATAGCATGAATAATATGGTGGATGACACATTGTCCATTGCATTGCCCTTATTCACAGCAGAGAATACTCCTAATGGAATTGCTAATAAATAAGTCAGAATAATGGACAGAATACTGAGGAGCATTGTCCAATAGATACGCTCTCCTATTTTGTCTGAAATCAATAGTTGATCTTTATAGGATATACCAAAATCAAATACCATGAATCGTGTAATCCATTTGTGATATCTGTTGTTCGTACCATGCCAATGTATGGCAGGAAGGTATTTGCTGATATTATTGGGATTCTCCACCATTTTGGTGTATGCCTCTTTTACTCCAGTAAAATCATCTGTAAACAGGCCTAAACTATCATTTGTATTGGATAAATATCCATCTACCTTATTGAACTGATTTCGTATTTTTTTATCATCATGATCAAGATATAATTTGATGATACTACTTTTTACCTTTGAAATAGGAACTTTACTTACTGAATCTGGAGCAAAAGCGTAAAGATTATTTTCATACTTTTTTATCGTATGGTAATAATTACTTACATTATCCCAATCTCCATATTCTGAGGTAAGGCGTGCCAGTAATTCTTGCTCTCCTTTTTTTTTGATTTTATGAAGCGTATCTGAATCTGCCTGAGTAGCTAGATTGAAATAAAAGGTAGGAAGGTGGAAATTGAATTTCCTCCTCATTTTTTCATATTCTTCCTCTCCTGCTATCTTATCGGATTGGTTACCATCTCCTTGTTGTTGGGATAGCATATTCACTATGGGATCTCCTGGAGCGAATACACTCAACATGTATATCACTAAGGAAATAGCGAATAAGGTAGGAATAAAAATCAATATCCGTTTTATGATGTACCTGAACATAGATTCCTCGTTTGGTTATTAATCTGTAAATAAAAGCTGGCATTTCAAAGATAATTTGAAATGCCAGCAAAATGGAAATCTATTAGCCCGGATCTACTACTGAAATACCTTTCATACCATTAGCGAATACACCTGAACGTAAACCTGTAGCATTAGATGTTTCATATTTTTTACTTACACATACTGTATTCTTTCTAGCTATTAAGAATACATATGGCACTGTTTCGTGGATGTCTGCTTGTAAATCCTTATATATCTGGAATCTCTCTGCATCATCTACTGTCACTCTCAATTTATCTATCATCACATCTGTCTTTGGCGTTCCATATCCTACATAGTTAGAACCACCATCATAAGATTCTGTATGCCAGATTTGTTTTGGATCGCTTTCCGTAGGAGATGCTACCCAACCTGCTACATACATATCAAAATCATGCTTATTGTGCTTATCCAAATAAGTCGCCCATTCCAATGGAAGGATTTCTATTTCAATACCAGCTTTTCTAGCAGCATCTTTCAATAGGATACAGGTAGTTTCTCTACGAGAGTTACCATTATTATAATCTATTCTTAATTTCAATGATTGCATTTCGCCCTCGATTTCTTTATCTAGGATTCCATCTTCATCCAAATCTTTCCAACCAGCTTCCGCTAGTAAAGTCTTTGCTTTCTCTAAATTGAAATCATAAGGAACTAAATCAGCATTCAATCTTTCTTTAAATAAAGGATGAACGAATGTAGTAACTCTATGTCCTAATCCATACAACTCCGTTTTCACTAATTCATCTACATCCATTAAATGAGCAATGGCTTTTCTTACATTCACATCTCCCAAACGAGGATCCTTCATGTTCATACCTATATAATCATAAGCAAACAATGGTGGATTATCGAGGAAGTATTCACTCTTAAAATCTTCACTCTTACTCAAATCCTCAACAAATTGCTTTGGAGGAACGGAGTGCATAGCATCCAAACTCTTTCCTTTCAATGCAACTACTGCTGTATTCAAATCCGTAATTGTTACATAATTTATATCATTAGCATATGCTCTCAACCAAGGATTAGCATCTTCGTCTTTGACTGCGTCTCCCCACCAATTATCTTTTCTTTTCAATACCAATTTTTGGTTCGTATCCCATTTTACGAATGAATAAGGACCTGATCCTACATTCGTCTCACGCTTGAATTGTTGACCATTGAAAAATTTAGCAAACTGCTTTAGCTTTTCATCAGCTGCCAATTTTTTCTTAACCTCTTCATCATCGCTTAATAAATCCTTTAAAGAGTAATTTTTCAATACTCCTTCTGGATCATATACATAAGCTGGCATAAAAACTTGGTTGGCTGCAATAGAAGATTCTGCACTCATATATGGACGCTTACAGATAACTGTAAATTTCTTATTATTAGTAGAATCTACTATGATATCTGCTACATAATCCAAATAAGGTCTGAGATGTCCTGTTTCTGCATCTGGCACGAAATTCAATTTCAGTGAAAAAACCAAATCTTCGCCTGTAATAGCTTCGCCATTATCCCATTTTGCTTCTGGGCGGATTTCAAAATCTAATTTCACTATACTATCTTCCTCATATACCCTAGCTCTTTCTTTCGCCAATACGGATTCATACTCGTAAGTCTTAGGATTGATATAATATAAGTATTGATGCGTCTGAAAACCCATAATTGTACTTTGGGCATCTGTAGCAGTAAGTGGATTCAAGTGTTGTACATCGCCCAAAACATGAATTCTTACCTTATCCGATGGAGATTCGGCAGTAGGTCCGCAGCTCATCCAAAGTAATGAAAATGAAAGGCATGCGAAACAGAAGAAGATTGTATTTTTTAACATCAGCATAAATAGATTTAAGTGATTGAATAAAATTTTATTCGTAAATCAAGATAGATTAAGAACGTAATAATAACGAGAAATCAGCATTAATTGAAAATTTCAGTGACTGAATTCATAATTCTTCAACTAAAACGTCCAAATTGCATTGTAAATAGGCGCTAGATTTTAGATCGCCTCGCTCTTAGACACTAGATGCTAAACTACTTTATCCAAAAAAAAGGAGAACATTCCGCTTTGCTGAATGTTCTCCTACAGTATATAAGTAGTCTAGCATATAAGAGCAAAACGGTCTAGTGTCTAAGAATGAAGCAGTCTAAAAATCAATAAATGAGTAATATACTAATTGCAGGGGGAACAGGGCTTATAGGAAAGCAATTAAGCAAAATGCTTAGAGAAAAGGGGCATCAAGTATCTCTCTTGAGCAGAAAAAGCAATCCAGATGCAGAATTTCCTACTTACCAATGGAATATCATGAAAGGGGAGATTGAGGTAGAAGCCTTAGAAAATGTAGATTATATCATCAATTTGGCTGGAGCTGGTGTCGCTGACAAAAAGTGGACGAAGCAACGTAAGAAACTGCTCATCGATAGTCGTACTCATGGTGCAGCCACTATAGCCAAATATATTGTAGAAGGAGAAGTAAAACCAAAAGCGTATATCTCTGCTTCTGCCATTGGATTTTATGGAAATCGGGGCGATGAAATCATGCATGAATCTTCTGGACGAGGAGAAGGTTTTTTGGCAGATTGTACGGTAGCATGGGAAGGTGCTGTTGAAAAATTGGCAAAAACTGGCGTTAGAGCAGTAGGTTTGCGAATTGGTATTGTATTAACTCATACAGGAGGAGCTTTGGAAAAAATATTAATGCCTTTCAAGTTTGGAACTGGTAATTGGTTTGGAAAAGGAGATCAGTATTATTCATGGATACATATAGATGATGTCTGTAAAATGTTCGTACATGCTATAGAAAATGAATCCATGAATGGTTTTTATAATGCTAATTCTCCTAATCCTGTAACGAATAAAGAGTTGATTTACGCTATTAAGGAAGCTAAAGAAAAAAGTTACCTAATGATGCCTGTCCCTCCATTTGCATTGAGATTAGCAATGGGAGAAATGGCTGATATTGTTTTACATGGAAATCGCGTTTCTCCTCAAAGAATAATGGATGCCGGATTTACTTTTAAGCATCCTATAATTGTTCCAGCATTGAAGGATTTATTGAAATAGATAAATCTTATAGAATAATATTGCAAGTTTATTTAAAAAAATATTATTAAAATTATACTAGATTAAAATAATTACAACAACCTGTTGATCAATAAATTAAAAGCAAATAATCCAGTTGGATTATTTGCTTTTAATTTATTGATCCTTTTATTTCTAAATCCTAGCACACAACCATAAGCACTACACTAGCATCAAAGAAGTATAAAGTATTAAGATGAAAATAAGGAAAACCATTAACTGGAATCTTATATCCTAATACCTATCATTTGGAAAAAATACAACGATGATGAAACAGATTATTATATTATTAATCGCATGTTTAATAAGCTATACTTTAGCCGCTCAAAACGGCACTGCAACCTTTCATAAGGCATATCAAAATTATAATGAAAATGTTCCTTTAGAAAAGGCATATCTCCATACCGACAGGACTTTATATAAGCCTGGAGAAACCATTTGGTTTAGAGCGTATCTAACAGATGGAGCTCATCTCTCTAGTAAAATCAGTCCTATTATTTATGCAGAATTATTGAATCCTAAAGGAAGTGTAGAAAGGAAACTTACCTTAATCGAAAAAGATGGAGCTATTTATGGCGATTTCCAAATTGGCAATAATGCAGCTGGAGGAATCTATAAAATCCGAGCTCATAGTAATTGGATGAAAAACCAAGGCGATAATTACTTTTTTGAAAAAGAAATCACTATTCAAGGTGTTGTTTTACCTAATCTTTTGATGAAACTTGATTTTGCTAAAGATGCTTATGGAGCAGGCGATGAAGTGACAGCAGAATTGGATGTAAGAAATCTAGACGATACAGCTTTATCCAATCAAGCATTTACTGCAACCATCAGTCTAGATGGCGTAAAAGTAGAAGATGTATCTACTAGCACAGATAGCGAAGGAAAAGCAAATATCACATTCAATTTACCAAAAGATCTAAGCACTAATGATGGTTTAATTAACGTCAAACTTCCTTATAATAGCAGCATAGAATCCATCAGTCGTTCTATTCCTATTGTATTGAATGACATTGATTTACAATTCTTTGCAGAAGGTGGAGATTTGATTTTTGGAACAGAAAATAGTGTGGCTTTTAAGGCATTAGATGAATTTGGAAAAGCAGCTGATATTTCTGGTCAATTACTAGATGATAAAGGAAAGGAAATCGCTTCTTTTGAAAGTTTCCATAAAGGAATGGGAAGTTTCATTTTCACACCAGAAAAAGGAGTTGATTACCAAATAAAAATCACAAAGCCAGAAGGGATCAAAGAAGTTTATGCTCTTCCTAAAATATTAGAGAATGCTCTAGGTCTAAGAGTATTGAAACAGGATAAGGATAAATTATATCTTTCCGTTTTTTCTCCTAATAAGCAAAATGCTTATATCTCTGGATATATTGGCGGAAAGCTACAGCAAGTCATGCCTATTTCATTAGAGCAAGGCGATAATAAAATCAATATTCCTACGACGAGTATGACTGTAGGAATATTACAACTTACTTTATTTGATACAAAATTGCAATCACAAGCAGAGCGTTTAGTTTTTGTGAATAAGCATAGAAAAATCAAGGTAGATATTTCTACAGATAAGGAAAAATACTTACCTCGTGAAGATGTCACTGTAAAAATAGAAGTGAAAGATGAAGATGGAAATGGTGTTCCTGGAGATTTCTCATTGGCTGTAGTAGATGACCAAATCCATACTTTCGCAGATGATAAGCAAGATAATATCCTTTCTTATTTATTGATGTCCTCAGAATTAAGAGGAGAAGTTGATGAACCAAATTTCTATTTTGATCCTAAAGAAGAAAAAGCAGATGAAGCGATTGATTTTGTGATGATGACACATGGATGGAGAAGATTTCAATGGAGAGATGTATTAGAATTTGATAAAAAAAATATCAGTAAATTCGTTTCGCACAAAGCAGATGAATTAGTAGCTAGAGGTATTTTATATGTAGATAGCAAGCCAGTTCCTGGAGCTAGAGTTTGGTTGGAAGATCATTCTCAATTTGCGAAGACAGATAAGGATGGATATTTTCAATTCACTAATATTCCATTGCCTGCTCTTGTAAAAACAAGGCACAGAGGATTGAAAGCACAAGCTACTATTTATCAATACACTACTGGCAAAAGTCAAATCATCAATAATCGTAAAAGATTTAAAAAAGATAATATTGCCATAGCATTAAAAGGAAAAGCTCCAGGAATTCAATTGGAGGAATTCAATGAAGATGTGGCAATGGTGGAAGTGGAAAATGAAGAAGTTGATATGGATGGCTTGATGGATGATATGGATGGCGATATGATGGCTATGGCTGACCAAAAAGAACTCTTAAATAAAGGTAGGTTAGCCAAAAAAGAAAAGAAAAAAATGGCAAAAAACATGCCTGCACGAGCGATAGCGATGGAAGATAAAATCCAAATGCTCGATGAAGTAGTAGTGGCAGGAGAAGCAATTAGAGATGTAAATGTCAATGCAGCAGTGGCAGGAGTAGCCGTAAGAGAAATAGCAGCACCTAATGCTGCTGGGTATTTTTTCGCCACAGAACCTGGTTTCAATATTCCAAACCTCTATATCGCTCCTCAAGGTGGTGGAACAAATATTGCATTTCATAATGCTAAGCAATTCTATTCGCCTAGATATAATGCCAACAGCAGAAAAAATGCTAATGGAACAGATCAAAGAAAAACCCTACATTGGATTCCAAATATAAAGACCAATGATAAAGGAGAATATCAATTTACGTATTCTAATTCTGATGAAGTCAGCACCTTTAGAATCATTATGGAAGGTATTTCCAATATAGGACAAATCATTCGCCATGAAAGCACCTATTTCACACAGAAGGCGATATCTATGGATGGCAAAATGCCAATAGCTGTCACTCATGGAGATACATTATTGATTCCTGTAACAGTAACGAATAATTCTGATGAAGCACTAAGTGGTAATTTTATGACGACCAATGCAATGGGTTTCATCTTACTAGATCATAAGTCAAATACACCAATTAATATTCCATCTGGCAAAAGCCATACTGAATATTATAAAATGATGGTAGATAAAAACGTAAAAGGAAAACAAAGTGTCTCTTTTACGTTCCAATCTGACAAAGGAAATGAAATTATCAATTATAATATTGATATTAATCCAAAAGGATTTCCTAGAAAAGCGGCGTTCTCTAGTAAGGAATTACAACGTACTTTCACTTTCAACATTGATGATGCAATGGATGGTTCATTAGAAGGAGAAATAGGTATTTATCCTAATATCATGGAAGAATTATTCTCTGGATCAGAGTCTATTTTGAGAGAACCTTATGGTTGTTTTGAGCAGACATCTTCTAGTAATTATCCTAATATCATGGCATTGCAATATATGGAATCCAAAGGTGATGTGAAGCCAGAAATTGAAGCTAGAGCAAAAGCATTATTACAAAAAGGTTATGCTAGATTAGTTGGATATGAATGTACAGGTGGTGGTTTCGAATGGTTTGGAAATGATCCTGCACATGAAACTTTGACCGCTTATGGCTTGGTACAATTCACAGATATGGCGAAGGTATTCAAAGGTGTAGATAAAACGATGGTTAATCGTACTGCACAATGGCTGATGGATAAAAGAGATGGCAAAGGAGGATTCAAACAAAGAGGTGGAGGATTGGATCAATTTAGAGGTTCATCTTATCATGTTGGGAATGCTTATATTGTCTATGCATTGTCTGAATCTGGTTATACAGATATTAGCAAAGAAGTCGATTTTGCTACTAAAAAAGCACTCAAATCAGAAGATGCTTATCAATTAGCATTGACAGCTTTAGCTAATTTTAACTTAAACAATAATACGGAAGCTTATCAATGTCTTAAAGCAATTAATGACAAGCTGGATTTCAATGGTGACCAACTGGTTGTCAACGAAACGGTAACTAGAAGTTATGGTACAAATAGATTGACAGAAACTGCTGGATTATTCGCACAAGGGTTGATGAGAAGCGAAAGCAACAAAGTAGATAATGTACTATTAGAAAAGGTCATTATGTATCTATCTTCTAAGCGTGGACATGGCGGATTTGGTTCTACACAAGCAACTGTTTTAGCTCTAAAAGCGATGGTCGATTATGCAGATTTCATGGGAACGACAGACAGCAGCGGAAAAGTACAAGTCTATGCCAATGGCGAAAAAGTATATGATTTCCAATACAAAAAAGGACATAAAGGAAAGCTAAGTGTGGACTTGAAGCCTTATTTAAAAAGTGGAAAAAATACGATTTCAGTAGCATTCGATGAAACAGAAAAAGCACTACCTTACTCTGCCAATCTTTCATGGACTTCATTGACTCCTGCTAGTTCTAAAGATTGCAGAGTTGAATTGAAAACAACATTGGCTAGTAAGCAAGTAAAAGTAGGTGAAACGGTTCGTTTGACCGCAGAAATTAAGAACTTGCACACTGATGGAATTCCTACTCCTATCGCATTGATTGGTATTCCTGCTGGCTTGAGTTTACAGCCTTGGCAGTTGAAAGAAATGACAGATAAAAAGGTATTTGATTATTATGAAATACAAGGGAATTATCTGATTGCTTATTTCACAAGCATAGAAAAGGCAGAGAATAAAGTCATTAATTTGGATTTAAAAGCAGATATTCCTGGCTCATATAAAGCTCCTGCTAGTTCTGCTTATCTATATTATGACAAGCAAGATAAGGATTGGAATGCAGGAACATTTATAGTGATTAATGATTGATGATTGGAGTGATTAATGATTAGTGAAATAGAGTGCTACCTAAGTATCACTCTATTTCACTAATCGTTAATCGTTAATAATTTTAATCATTAATAAATCGAAAACTACCACCAATAATGAAAAGATTAATCAGCCTATTATATCTCGTCTTACCTATTTCCCTTTTCGCACAATCATTGAACGAAAACCCTTATTTGACTTATTATTTAGGCCCTAACTTACAAGAAAGTTCTGTAGGAACGATCATGGGAAGGACATATGATGGTATTTCCAAAATACATTTATCTAGGAATATTCCTTCTAGTTGGATACCAAGTTATACCTTGAATCATTTACCTATTTCAGCTCGACATTCTGATTTCATTACGCCTTTTGGTCGCTCTTATATGAGTATAGCTAGTGGATATCCGCCTTATACTTCGCTGTCATTTCTAGGCAGTGCTTTTGGAGAAATGGACGTCAGTCTTACTGGTGGTTATAAATTGGATAAAAAAGGAAAAGTCTCTACTAATCTAGCTTTAAACTATCATCATGCTAATGGAAAACGAGATAAAAACGAAGATGGCTTTTTGGATTTGAATCGAAAAAAGAAATTCATTGGTATCAATACTTGGAATTTTAAAAATGATAAGAATTTTAGATCAGTCGTTTCTGCTTTTCATCTCATGTTGGATGAAACTAGAGGGCAAGTAGATTTCAATAAAGACACTGATTATTTAACTAATAATAACTATGGCTTAGGTACAAAACTCAATCATAGTGGCGTAGGCATTCAAAATAAATGGACTTTTAAAAATAAGAATAACGATAATAAAAAAGGTACTTTAGTCTTAGATGCAGAAACCAGAATTTCAGATTTGACACAGTTTTATGGCTTGAATGAATACCAAGCAGAAGAAATCACAGCCAATGCTTATATGGGTTATAAGCTATACAAAGGGTTTACAGATTGGGAATTTGGAGCACATTTCAGGCATGAAAGATTGAAGGAAAGTTTCGCTGATTCTCAACTCACTAATTTTGCAGTTTCTATCCCCGGCGTTTATGTTCGCATGCAAACACAACTAGGCTACAGAGTCAAATTGCAAGCAGACATCAGAGCTAATTATCATACAAATGATCAATTCCTTATTCATCCTGGATTGAAAATTACCTATGTTCCTCAAGAACGAATGGCTTTGAGTACATTCGCAGGAAATGGAACTCGATATGCTCGTGCGATTACTGAAAATGATCGTTTTTTATTCAGTAATCGAGAAGTTTCAATGGCTGAACAACTCAATCCAGAAAAAGCATGGCATTATGGCTTGAGCTATAGATGGAATTCTCATCAATCTGTAAGGATATTCAATGATTGGAAAATGAGTAATTTCAAATACTATCTACTTTTTTATCATAATATTTACCAAAATCTCAATGTAGTAGATATTACAGATAATAATGCTTTAGTTTTCAAAAATCATAATGGCAAAGCATTCAAAACATCATTGAATAATCGACTGTCATTTTCTCCATATAGGAATATCTATTTTACAGCGATGCATCGTTTCGATATATTCAAAACAGATGAAACTGGCACGATGACAGAACGCTTATATTATCCTAAACATAGTTTTATGATAGCAATGAGCTACAGATATAAAAGTTATTTTAGTCTCAATACACAAGTTCACATCATTGGAAAAACGCCAACTGTAGCAGAAGCATACCCTAGTGGTTATAGCCCAAAAAGAAGACGATGGGATATGTCAGTTTCTGTTCCGCTTAATCAATATCTTGGCGGTTTTGATGCATTCAAAAAATTCGATATAGTTCTAGGAATGGATAATATTACGAATACTAAAACAGAAGATATTATCGCAGGAGCAGATCAGCCTTTTACAAATGAAATGGATGGAGGAATCAGAAATGGAAATGCTTTGGGTGCTAGATTCTATGGAGGATTGAAAGTTAATTTTTAAAATTGGAAACTAGAAATTAGAAATCAGGAGGGTTATATGTACTCCCCCTAATTTCTAATTTCTAATTCCTAATTCCTAAGCAACTGAAATGCTCAATATCTGGTCACCCATTACTATTGCATCTACTACAGCTTGATCTTCATCTGATTTTACTTTACCAAAAACAGTATGTTTTCCATCCAACCAAGGTGTAGCACCATGTGTAATAAAAAATTGGCTGCCATTAGTTCCAGGACCAGAATTAGCCATAGATAGGACACCTGCACCATCATGTCTGCATTCTGCATGAAATTCATCTTCAAAGTTGTATCCTGGACCACCTGTTCCTCTTCCATCTGGACAACCGCCCTGAATCATGAAGTTTTCAATAACTCTATGGAACAACAAATCATCATAATATCCTTTCTTTGCCAATCCTACAAAGTTAGCCACCGTAAAAGGTGCTTTTGTAGCATACATCGTTAGGTTGATCTTTCCTTTTGTTGTTTCTATAGTCAAGTCAAAATCCTCTTCGTAAGAAGCTGTCTTGATGATTTCAATCATCTCACTCGGATCTATTTTATCTAAAGCTGACATAAGTGTAATTTTATGTTTTTAAAATAATGCCGCAAAGGTAATATATATTCTTTAATTAAGTTATAAACCTCAAGTGTCACGTGTTATTTTGAATCATATAAGACACATAAGGAACTCATAAGAATAAACTTGATCACATTTCACTATATTTGATAGCTAGTGGACTAACTCATAAATTCCGATATGCCCAAGATTTGTACTTATGAGTTAGTCCACTAGCTTGCTCAAAATTTAAAATGAAAAGTTCCCCGTGTTTTTGAACAATGTGGTTTCGCTCTTTTCAACTATCTTTTTAAAGATATAAAACCATAAGCAATTGTACAAACGTAAAAGATCGAAGCCCAAAG
>JBNMOV010000032.1:0-19113 GCA_051275765.1 Maribacter sp.
GTGGAGGGTCTCCTCCACAAGCTACGCCTCCTCCATTTCCATTACTACCACTACCAGGGTTAGTACCTGTTCCATTACTTCCAGCATTTCCGTCATCTCCACTAAAAGCACCTCCATCTCCTCCACTTCCACCATTTCCACCATTTCCACCACCTAAACCTCCCGATTGACCTCCAGAGTCAGATCCATTAGCTCCAGTGGATCCGTCATTTGAGATAGAACTAGATGTTACTCCCATTCCACCGTTTCCAGGATAGATTTGACATCTAATAATATTATAAACTTCAGCAGATGTTAAATGTAGTCCATATGTGGATATTGCGTTGTTTGTACCTGTGGCAGAAGGAGCATCGTCAGTTGTGATTGTTATATCTTGCAATCTAAAATTTGATACATTATTACCATAAAAAGCTACTATTCTTGGTGCAGCTCCAGTTTGATCTTCAATATTATTAGCTGTTCTATTAATGGTAGTTAATCCAGCAGTACTTGATTTTGTCCAAGTCGTGCCATCAAATCCACCTTCTAATGTGATTAAACTTCTTAAATTAATAGCATTATCAATATTATAAGTTCCACCTGCTATTTTTATGACCGCATCATTACAAGCTGCCATACTGATAGCCTGATCTAGTGATGTGGGATCTGTTTGTGTTCCTGCTCCTGCTGCAAGTGCTGAATTTGTTACGTAAATATTGACACAGGATGCTAATGGGGGAGCATCATCTATGGATGCTGTAGCAATGAAGGAAGATGAACAGCCATCAATGGATGTTACAACGACTTCATAATCAGTAGTTGCTGGAGGAGTGACCGTAATTATATTTCCAAAGCCCACTGACGTATTCGCTCCTGTAGGGTCTTCAAACCATTCTATGCTTCCTATGTCTACCGGATCTAAATTAGTAGAAGCTGTAAAGCTTGCTGAACCTCCAGTACATATGGCTACTGTTTCTGGGAAAACACTCACAGAAGGATCGTCCAAAACTGTTACAGTAAGATAATCTTGATCTTGGCAGCCATCAACATAAGTTGCTGTTATGGTATAAGTAGTTGTTTGTGTGGGAGTGGCAATAGTTGAAAATGCACTTGGATCTACCAAACCATCTACAGGAAGCCAGTCGTATGAAACAATATTGGGTACAGGAGTAGCTGTAACTGGTGCTGATTCTCCTAAACAAATGGATTGATCTGCTCCTGCTATGATAGCATCGTTAGGGTTGCCTGTAATTTCAATTGTATAAGTAAATGTATTAGAACCTATAATAGGACAAGCATCATCCTGTACAGTAACGGTAAAGAAATTAATACCAATATCATTACTAGTTGGTGTCCAGCAGAACTGTGCTGAAGCAGCATTTGTTCCATTTCCAGTTATAATTAAACTTCCATTTTGTACGCCTTGGTTCCATGTGACTGTTACATTATCTCCGTCATTATCACAAGTCAATACATCAAAGCATATAGTTTCGCCTGCACAATTATCCAATTCATAAGATCCAGACGGACCAGATGGATCACAAGGACTATCTGTTCCTGAAGCAGTAGGTGCTTGGTTGGAGCAATTGATAACAGTAAACTGCATATCTCTTACGACTTCTCCTATTTTTACGCCATTTCTATATTCTTCTACTCTTATACAAAGTACGCCTACTTGAGTTGCAGTAGGGGTAAATGAAATTGCTCCAGTAGCAGGATCTATAGTTAAGCCAGTAGCGGTAAGCGGGTTAGCCCCACTAAATCCACCAGCATAATTTACAATATCGTTATTAGCTTCTTGGCAATTAGCTAAACTGAATACCAAGTCATCTCCATCAGGATCAGAAACACCATGATTATAGTTAACTAAATCTCCTACGCAAGTAAATGGAGTAGGGATATTATTAAAAACAGGAGAACTATTACAAGGGGTAACTGTGCCATCTAACTGAGCTTCAACATAAAAACTCTGGCTACCAGGATCATTTAATGTTGTAATTGCATTATTTCTACAACATTCGCTCCAACCCATCTCCCAGTCACTACAACCTGAGGGGAGTGTAATCGTTCCAGTATAATTATATTGCTCTACACCATATGTTCCATTTCCTGAACAATTACTCTGTTCAGAGGGACAAAGTGGTGTAATATCTATGGGATATCCACCATCTAATGTTACAGTAACGCTGGTGGATACACCACAAGAAGCAGAACTTATCGAAACAGGATAGCTATTGGATGGGGATATTCCTCCACAATCCCTATAGAAGCTTAGTTGGACTTCATATTGATTAGGACCTATGCATTGATAGGTTAAATCTGCCCCCATTGCGTGGGAAGCTTGAGCTTGCTGAGAAAACAATAGTAACGCAATTACAAGGAGGAGTGATGGGAAAAATTGAGTGAATTTCATTTCAGATGGTGTTAGTTTTAAATGCTTTAACTTAGGTTTAGATGGATAAAGATAGCTTTTTGCTAGCTTTTATCGTAAAAAAATTAGATACAAACAACAATATGAGTTTATCGTTGTTTGTATCTGTTTTTTAAACAATAGTATTACGATTCGTATTTGGTGAATTACGAATGAATTGATGGAAATAATAAAAATATAGCTTAGATGGATTAGCGAAAGAGGAACGAATTTAAATTTAAAAAGTTGCTTTAACTTAGTAAATATTCTGAATATTTATGAGTTGTCTATTTTTTAATACGTTCTTTGCGTTACTTTCAATACTTTAATTGCTTGTTGTTCTAAATTTTAGTTAAAGAAAAAATATTTAATTACTGCGATACGATTTTCTATTTTTTTGGAAAAGGGCAAATATTTTCTGCTCAATTTAGATACGTTCTACTTACTTAAGTAGTATTAGTACAAAAATCCCTTTGGACACCTTCATCTATTCTACCATCGATAACCTATCTTGTTCGCCTAGATAAAAGATATCCATACCCACTTCTTTATTAGACTTTTTTGTTATGAAAAATAATATTTCATCTGATTCACTATCAATGAGTTGCAATTGAATTTTGTTTCTGTTGCAGTTAATTCTGCTATGGGGTTAATGATGCCCTGATAAATTGTAATGGAATAATATCCTGTAAAATTGAGATAGTTGAAGTTGTCGTACAACCATTGTCTAAATCAGTTATCGTTACCGTATAATCATTAGGAGTTGTTATCGTGATCAGATCTGTTGTTTCCCCTGTCGACCAATTGTATTCAATGTTAGCATTTACATTGGTAGAAGCTGTATTTGCTGAGAGGTCAGATGCAGAAACAGTACAGTTGAGTTCATTTTCCGTTGCGGTTACTCTTGCTGTGGGATTGATGATATTCTGTAAAATTGTGATAGTTGAAGTTGTTATACAACCATTATCTAAAAAACCATATACAAAACAATTCGTAATAATGTCTATTATAAATATTGATAATTAGTTAGTGATGTTCAATATCTTAATTGCTTAGTCTGGCTTTGTATAATTTGTTCTATTAATATTAATATTTGCTTTGGTTTTAATGGTCGCCAATTAATATTACTCATATTTTCTCCAAAATTCACATGATAATTGAGATTGGCATCTGCCATTTCTTCTTCTACATGTTGGAGTGTATTAATAAAGCTAATCCAACCACCATCTTCTATGATGTCAGCTGCCCATTCTTCATAATAATCATCTTCTCCAGTATGAAAATTGAGTACGTTTTCACAAATAATGATGAATTTATTGATACCATGCTCAACTAGGACATCGACGACTTCTCTCTTGAAAAACATGATGTCATTATTGATACAATCATTCCATTCCCCTATCATTTCACAGATGACAAAACCATCTTCATAATCCGCGAAAAGAATTTTAGTATAAAGCGTAGGCGAACCAAAGTCATCCCATTGAGGGTGGATGAAGTAGTTGTAGATTTTTTGACTGAATGAAAATTCGTCATAAACCTTACCAAAAAAAGGCGTCTTGTCATCGTCAGAAGCGATGTAATTATCCCTCCATTTGTAATGTGGCTCAATATCGTGCATGATATGTTAATTATTTTTTGCAAAATATGCAAAAATAATAATTTCTCCAATATTGTAAAATTGAATTAAAATGATATAGAAGAATGGTTGGATTTAAAGATGATTCAACTTTTATATAAAAGGCGACAAAAAATGATAGCTATACTATTTTATGAAGTTGTTTAAAATTATGTTTGGGCATATTTCTTACTTATATTTGCGGCATGAAAGCGAAAACGCTAATAAAGGATAAAATAAATGTGATTACACTGGGCTGTTCGAAGAACCTAGTGGATTCTGAGGACTTGATTACTCAATTGAAAGGTAATGATTTTGAGGTAAGTCATGAATCAAATGATGAGAATGCCAATGTGATAATCGTGAATACTTGTGGTTTCATAGATTTGGCGAAGGAGGAATCTGTGAATACGATTTTGCAATATGCAGAAATAAAGAAGCAAGGAGGGATAGATAAATTGTATGTGACAGGTTGTTTATCTCAGCGATATAAAGATTCATTGGAAGAAGAGATACCTGAGGTGGATGCTTATTTTGGAACATTGGAACTGCCAGGACTACTTGCTAAATTGGGAGCAGATTATAAGCATGAATTGATAGGGGAACGAGTACTTACGACTCCAATGCACTTTGCTTATTTGAAAATATCTGAGGGCTGTAATAGAACTTGTTCTTTTTGTGCGATTCCATTGATGAGAGGAAAGCATGTTTCACAGCCTATTGAAATGCTAGTGAAACAGGCGAAAAACTTTGCGAAGAATGGTGTGAAAGAATTGATGTTGATCGCACAGGAATTGACTTATTATGGTTTAGATATTTATAAGAAAAGAGCATTACCGGAATTGCTTCATGCTTTGGCAGACGTGGAAGGAATAGAATGGATTAGATTACATTATGCCTATCCATCTAAATTCCCTATGGAGATATTTGATGCCATGCAAGAACGCAAGGAAGTTTGTAATTATCTAGATATTCCATTACAACATGCGAATAATGAGGTACTGGAACGAATGAGACGACAGATAACTCGTGAAGAAACGGTTGAACTCATCGAATATGCAAGAAAAAAAGTACCAGGCATTGCGATAAGAACGACGTTTTTGGTGGGTTATCCAGGGGAAACGGAAGAGGAATTCCAAGATTTATGTGATTTCGTTGAAGAAATGGAATTTGAAAGGGTAGGAGTGTTCATGTATTCTCATGAAGAAGATACGATTGCTCATGATGTGGTGGATGATGTTCCTGCTGAAATAAAGCAAGAACGTGCGAATAGAATCATGGAAATTCAACAGGAAATTTCTCTTCAGAAAAATGAGGATAAAGTAGGGCTGACGCTTAAAGTTTTATTCGATAGGAAAGAAGGTGGCTTCTTTGTAGGTCGTACAGAATTTGATTCGCCAGAGGTAGATAATGAAGTATTGGTGGATGCTAAGAGTAATTATGTAAGGATAGGAGATTACGCTCAAGTGGAAATTACTAGTGCAGAAGATTATGATTTGTATGGTAATGTGATCAAGTAGATAAAAAGAATAGGATAATTCAACATTCCTTAGAGTTTTTTATGCTTTTGAATAATCTATGATCTAAAACGACGCATGACTTTTGGTCATGCGTCGTTTTAATATTTTAAGTAGGATTGAAAATATTTCTTATCTAATCAATCAAAATTCTATCTGTGAATATTTCGTTGTTTTGAGTTATTCTTATAAAATAAATCCCTCGTGCGAAACCTTTACTAGAAATATAGAACATTTCCTCACTAGCTTGAATTTCAGTTAAATATACTGCTTTTCCTGTAGCATCATACATTCCTATTCCTGCCACTGCATTCTTATTTCCATCAAACTGTATAATGATATTTTCGCCCTCTTGTATAGGATTAGTAAATATTTTAATATCTCCTTTTAACGATAAAATATCAACATTAACCATTTCAGAATACTCAAAATCACCATCCTTATCTATCATTTTTAGTCTATAATAAGAAGTACCACTTGGCGTATTTTCATCTAAAAAAGTATAAGTAGTTGGAGTAGAAGAACTACCTGCAGCAGTTACGGTTCCAAGCTTAGAAAATGAAAAACCATCCTTACTTCGTTCTATCTGAAATTCTTTACTATTAATTTCGCTACTAGTAGTCCATTTTACTTCAGTCTGTAATTCATCTGTAGCCATTGCCTGGATTTCTGTCAATTCTACAGGCAGCGAGATAATATCAAGCGTTAATACATATAAGCCATTAATATCATCAGATGCTAAAATATTGCCAGAAGGCAAAAATGGATATACACCCCATACACCTCTGGATGTACCATTGTAAGAAGTATTATTAATCATGTCATAAAATCCAGCAAGTGTAGGCTGACTAGGATCTGAAATATCCCAAACCTGTACACCATCTTCATAATAAGACACGTAGCAATAATCACCTTTAATTAATGGATTATGAGCGATATTATCTTCATGTGTTGGAGCTAAATTTGGTTCTTTGAAGGATACGCTAGAAGTAACATTTCCATTCATAACGTCAGATACATCTACGATATACAAAGGAAAATTACTGGTTTCTGTAGCATAAACTACGTAATTATTATCATCTGTCATCCAAGAACTATGGTTATATCCACCAGTGTTTTGTTGGTCGTATATTAGTACGCTATTAAGATCTGTCATATCATAGGTCCACATTCCTCCATTGCTACCACTTGCACTATTACAATAAGCAATATTATTCCTCACGAATAAATCATGGACATAGCCTCCAGCAGAAGAAAGATCGAGATTTTTCAATAGGACAGGAGATGCAGGATTCGTTAAATCATAAATAATCAATCCATTGCTTTGACCATTTGAACCAGCCACATAAAGTCTGGCATTAGGTTCATCTATAAAAATATTATGAGCTCTTCCAAAATGAGTATTCAGCGTAGTCATGGTAATAGAGCCACTTGGCAATGCACTCATATCGTAAATACTCAATCCTTCAGAAGTTCCACTTCCTCCATCATGTACACCATATACATAATTTCCATAAGATTTAAAATCCCTCCAAATCGAACTGTATGTTCCTCCTATGACTTGTTTTATTATAGGATTAGCAGGAGTAGTTATATCTATAAAATGTACTTCGGCAGGAGAACCCATAACTGCATATTCATTTCCAGAACCATCGACATAGCCCCAGACTTCATTAAAATAAAGACCGCCTCTAGGAACGACATTGTCATCGTCCCATGTCCCAACTTTGGTCATGTTAGAAGAGATGTCTTGGGAGAATGATACTTGAAAAAATGAAATAATAATAAAAAGCAGAGTAATCTGTTTTTTCATAAGAAAATGTTGTTTGAGTATCATTTATTATTACTTAAATGTCAAGATGTAATGATTGCTGGTCCAAAGGTCGAATAATAAATGCAAACTATCAATAGGAGAAAGGATAGATTATAGAGATTTGTTATCTAACTGACTAAAAAGAAGAGATATATTAAGATAAGCCCAATAACAATTTAAGTACGGGCATCACTTTTTCTAATTTTTGCTCATCCCAATTAAAATCTTCTTCCTCAGTTTGGGATAGGATATTTATTTGTCCTTTTTTAGTGAGTTTGAGCATTTGCTCCTTTTCTGCATTAGGAAAACGAGAGAAAGTCCGTCGTAATACAGGCAAAATATCTCTGAAAGTATCAAAAGGAACACTGTCTATCCACTTGTCCAATACATTCCAAAGAGAAGGATCATGTATCAATACCAAACCACTTCCATGAAGGAATCCTGCTATCCAAAGTGCAGCATCTAAAGGATTGTTTCCTTTGGAAAGAGCGAGATCCATTCGTTGTCTGGATGATTCCGCAGAGATGTGTTTTTTATCGTAAAGAATTCTAGTAGCAGCACCTTGGAGCATGCCATTAATGGTAGTATTCGTAGCTATTTTTTCTAATGCAATGAGCCAATTTTTCTTATGTCCTTCATTTTCAATGATAGCTATTTGATAATCTGTCTGGGCAATTAAGCTAAAAAGATCATTAGCAGCTTCTTCATTCAAAGACATACAAGCATTGGGTAATCCTATACAAACTCTAGGGATAATCTGATCTAATTGCTTTTGTAATGAACCCAAATCTGCCTGTCGAGTATTGGCATATCTAATAGCTTCTACAAGTTTAGGTATCGCTTGCATCAAGTGTGCGATGTCTTGTGTAATCGCTGCTGCATTTTGGAAAATACGCATGAGTACATCCATTACCTCTGGCAGATTCGCCTTTATGGATTGACTCACGAGTTGGGTAATAACAGGAAGTTCAGCTGCTTCAGTTGCTTTGTGGATAATGACATTGGCACTCGCTTTTTCTACCGTATTACCCCACATTCCAGCTTCAATGATATTGATGGCAAAATCTGGTCGCCATCGTAATTTCCATGTTTCTTTGAAATCGCCTTGCGTCCTACCAAAATAATTACGTCTAGTATCCTTTACCTTTCCCCAAGGAATTCCAATGATATTCATTCGATGTAAAAGGCGACTCGTATTGAGTTGGGTATTCTGACGTAAATCCAATTCCCGTTCTTCTGGCTCGAGAGAATTTTTGTACTTCGTCATTCGACAGGACTTGATTTGCTTTTCCAAATCCTGTTGTAACGGAATGACGGGTATTTCATCTGGCACTTTTCCCATTCGATCGCCTATGATGAGCTTCTTTTCTACCAATTCCATCATGCTATCATAGCCATTGCAAAAGATAGTCACAGCAGCTTCATACAGCTCATTCATTCCCGGGACAGAAAGTCCTCTCAAAGAAGCTAAAGTTTCTGCAAGTCTCACTGCTTCAATTACATGTGCAGAAGAAGCATCCAAATCTTCCCCTCTGAAAAGTCGAGCAACCTTAGTCATCCATCGAATAACGACAGCTTTTCTATTGCTGAATAACATATCATACCAAGCAGGCGAAACCACTCCGGCACCATAGCCACTACTTACTGCCAGTCTATCATATGTCCAAGGAACCCAAGTAGCTTTAGTACTTGTTTTTTTGATACCTCGTAGCAATTTATTGTCATCCGTAGCTTTGAATTTTTTCATGTCCTCTAGTACAGGTCCATGCCATGCACCACAAACGATAGCTACTTTCTCATGTTCTTTTTGTGCTTTGCGAATGATTTTCCGCATATGTGCTTCCCGTAATAAAGTACGTGGCGTTTCATTTTTGGCGAGTTCTTCACGAAGAGCAGTCATGAGTTCTTGCACTGCATCGAAGGTAGCAGTATGTCCTTCTCGTTGTTCAAAAGTAACTTCCCACCAACGTTCACCATCATCATATCCCGCCAATCTTGCCATATATCCCAAAGGATCATTAATGACTTCTTTATCCTTCGTTTCTTCTGGTTTTTTTTGATCGACGAAAGCAATTTGTTGTTCATTTTTCTCCTGTTCATCTAAGGTAAAATGAATACTTTGTGGCAAATCCATGAACTGTATAGGAACATCATTTTTAATACCCCATTTGATCGCTTGCCATTCTGGAGAGAATCTAGCAAAAGGAAAATAAGCGGCTTGACTAGGTTGCTTAGGATTATACATCAGCATAGCCACAGGAGGTGTGAGTTTGCTATTGCCAATATGATGAATAATATTTTGAGCATCCAAAGGTCCTTCTATTACGATGACATTAGGCTGCATATCATTTAGTCCTTTGACTAGGGATTTTGCTGAACCAGGTCCATGATGTCGTATGCCGAATACTTTTAGAATGATGGATGAATTTTGAGTTATTGATAATAAGGTAAGGTGTATGAAATAAGTTCGTGATATTACTTAGTATAAGACACAGACTATTGGGGTTTTCAAAACTCCAATAGTCTTGCCAAGCTCTATTTACACTACAAAATCTTTCACTTCATAAAATGCTAAGTTATTTCCTAAGTAGTCAGTCAAGTCAATAGTGTCGAGTATTTTTGCGTCTTTTTAGCCTGTACTTCGTTAGAGAACCACTCATTTAGCTATGGCTAAAATCGTGAACATCCGTCTCGTTCAGACTAAAATTACACTAAAAATATAACCGACACTATTAGCTTGACTAACTACTAAGTAGATTTAAAGATATTAAGATTTTGAGATAAAATATTGATTATTAGTAGAAGTCGTTTCAAATTAAATATGCTCTTTTTGTAAAACGCATACGGATTTGTAGTTAAAAACTACAAATCCGTATGCGTAGATCAACTTTTATCTACTCAAATAAGCATTAACATTCTCCTCAATCCTAGCCAACACATTAGAATTATCATGCTTCACAAATTTCAATCCTGTAATGATTTCGTATAATTCAATATATCTATCTGATACCTCCCAAACAAAATCATCTGGCATGATAGGCATTGTTTGTCCTTCCAAACCTCTGAAATTATTATCCATCAGCCATTCCCTCACAAACTCTTTTGATAACTGCTGCTGTGTATCGCCTTTGGCTTGTCTTTCTTCATAGCCTTCTGCATAAAAATATCGAGAACTATCTGGCGTATGTATTTCATCTATCAGCACCACTTCGCCATTAAATAAACCAAATTCATACTTCGTATCTACAAGTATCAATCCTTGCTTAGCTGCCATTTCTGTACCTCGCTGGAATATTTTACGAGTATAATCTTCTAATTGGATATAAATATTTTCTGGAACGATTCCCTTTGATAATATATCTTCCCTAGAAATATCTTCGTCATGTCCTTCTTCTGCTTTAGTAGCAGGTGTAATGATAGGTATAGGGAATTTATCATGTTCTTTCATGCCTTCTGGCAATGTAATACCACAGAGTGTTCTCAGTCCAGATTTATAAGTTCTCCATGCGTGTCCAGTCAAATAGCCTCTGATGACCATTTCTACACGAATGGGCTCGCAAGCTTTTCCTACAGCTACATTAGGATCAGGAACATTTTCTATCCAATTAGGACAAATATCTTCTGTCTTCTTAATGAAGTAAGAAGCAATCTGATTCAATACTTGCCCCTTATAAGGAATAGGTCTAGGAAGAATATGGTCAAAAGATGAAATTCTATCCGTAGCGACCATTACTAGCTTGTCGCCAATCGTATAAACATCCCTTACTTTTCCTTTGTAAAGGTGTTTTTGATCGTCAAACTTGAAGTCAGTTCCTAATATACACTGGGTTTCTATAGACATGATATTGTATGCTTGCTTTGGTCAACCTAAATTTTTTGCTGAAGCTAGTTTAGTAAACTTTTTAGGTATTGGTAATACTAGGAGTTGTTTAAAATTGATAATTTCATATTACGATAAACAATCAATTTTAAACAACTCCATCAAATATCGATGCAAAAATAATATTATGACGATAAGAAATAAGGAATAGTGAAAACTAATTATGAATAATTTTATTAAATGTATGGTTAGGTTTCAATAATAGTCGTAATCTTATCTGAAACCAATCTAAATAAGTATATTTGCATCATCAAAAAATAAGCAAATGCCAATATCTGTAGCCGTCGCTGATTCTCAGTACCTCATTAGGGTAGGGCTCATGCATTTGCTGAATAGTAGGAAAGAAGTGAATGTAGTAGGAGAAGCAGCGAATAAAAATTCACTTTACCGACTATTACAATCCAAACAGCCGGACGTACTCATTTTCGATTATAATAAGCCAGATACTTTTGATAAGGAGGATTTGGAGAAAGTGAGGAACTTATCGCCTAAGACAGGAATTCTTATCATTAGTGCAGATGATAATAGACAGAGTATCTACGACGTATTAGAAAAAGGAGTAAATAGTTTTCTCACAAAGGAGTGCGATGAGGATGAAATATTCAAGGCAATACAAGCGACTTCGAGAGGAGAAAAATTCTTTTGTAGTAAGGTCTTGGATTTTTTATTGCAAAAATCATTCGGGACAGAGCCAAAAGGTTGTCATGCAATTCCTTTAACGATGCGGGAAGTAGAAATCGTGAAATTGGTAGCAGGAGGTAAAACTGCAAAGGAAATATCAGAGGAAATCAATATTAGTACGCATACCATTTATACCCATCGAAAGAATATCATGAAAAAACTAAAGATGAATTCTACTTCTGAATTGGTTTTGTATGCAGTAAGGCATGGATTGGTTGACTAAGGTTTTGTAAGTTTGGAATGTTTTATGCGTTTATAAGGTTTTATGCTTGAAATCGTATACTTTTAAACATCTTCTGATTTAAAATGCCATGATAATGTTTCGTTATTTAATATCCTCTCTTCTTTTTTTATGTATTTTCCTTCAAGTTTCCAATGCTCAAACTCCTAGAATAGTTTCAGGCCCTTTCCAAGGAGCAACTACGCCAACTTCTACTGAAATCTGGATGATGGTAGCTCAGGCAAACGAAATATGGATAGAAAATTATAGCCTGCGTTTTGTAGAAACAGACGAAACAGAAATCATTCCATTAGATTTAGTAGTTATTAATGATAGTTTGTCGATTGCTAGTATAAAATTTGAAGGATTGGAAAGTGGTTTTTATGATGATGTTTATTTAAAATTAATCAATCATAAAAAAAAGGAATTTAGTACGAATTTTATCATGCAAATTCCTGATGATAAAATAAGCGACTTTTCTTTTTTAGCAGGTTCATGTTCTTGGCCATTAAAAACCAAAAGTCGATTTTGGAAGATATATGAAACGATGCTAAGGCGACCTTCTGATTTTATGATGTGGATGGGAGATAATGTGTATTTATTGAAAGGAAGTTGGGAAAATAGAGAAACCATAAATGAAACATACATTAAAAATAGGACACAAAAAGAAGTGAATGCATTTTTGAAATCAAGAGTCAATTATGCAGCATGGGACGATCACGATTTTGGTCCTAATAATGCAGGTGGAGAATTTGAGAATAAAGACAAAACGCTAGGAGCTTTTAAGGATTTTTGGCGAAATCCTTCTTATGGTACAGATAGTTTAGATGGTACGTTCTATTCCTTTGAATGGCAGGATGTTGAGTTGTTTGTATTAGATGGAAGATACCATAGGACGCTAGAAGAAATGTATGGAAAATCACAAATGGATTGGTTGAAAAAAGGAATTAGAAATTCTACTGCGAGAGTGAAATTTATTGTAGGTGGAAGCCAGTTTTTAGTACATAGTGGAGGAGAGGATTGGGGAGATTATCCAGCTGAGAAAAACGATTTTTTATCATTCATTAAAGAAGAGAAAATAGAAGGTTTAGTTTTCCTTTCTGGCGATAGGCATTTTGCTGAATTAACTATTTCTGAAGAAAAGGATATGCCTAAATTATTAGAAATAACCTCTTCTCCCTTAACTAGTTTTGTAAATCCATTTGCATCGAATAAAAGCAATACAAGAGAAAAAGGAACATTAGTAAAGCGAAGGAATTTTGCACAGATATTTTTAGAAGGAGAAGGGGAAGAAAGAAAATTGAGAATAGAATTGAGAGGGCGTAAAGGGAAGTTATTTTGGAGCTATGAAGTATTAGTAAATGATTTAAAATAATCCTTCCTTGCTTTGGTAAACCTTTTAGGTTTGCTAAAACGTAAGCTTCAGCACTAAAGTTAAATTTTTTACCTTTAACAAACGCCATTACTTAACCTAGTGGACTAACTCATAAGTAAAGGTATGTTAAGCTGCCGTAATTATTAGTTTCTGTTAGGCACAAAAAACGGAGTTACGCCCTAGCGTAATGAGTATTTTTGGAACGACACAGAAGCTGATAAGTACAAATCTTGGGCGTATCGAAATTTATGAGTTAATCCACTAGCTCTTGCAAACCTAAAAAAGGTTTACCAAAGCAAGGAAGAACAAAACAAATGAACCATAAATTAAAAGAGCGATATCAATATGTTTTTGAAGAAGCACTTCTGGAAGAAATAGATACTATAGGGCAGTATAAAATAATAGAAAAGGATTTTCCTATGATGGATATAGGAAATAAAATTACACATATGCCACTAATATTGGAAGGGGCAATAAGGATAATGGGAGAGGATGATAAAGAAAATGAACTATTACTTTATTATCTGGAAATCGGCGATTCTTGTGCCATGACCATGACCTGCTGCATGGGAGGAAAGAAAAGTAATATAAGGGCAATAACAGAAAAAAAAACAGAATTGATCCTTATTCCAGTGTATAAAATGGAAGAATGGATCATTAAGTATAAGTCTTGGCGAGTTTTCGTATTTGAAAGTTACGATATTAGGCTGAAGGAAATGCTAGGTGCTATCGATGCATTGGCATTCCATAATATGGAAGAAAGATTATACAAATATCTCAGAGAAAAAGCGATGGTTTTAGGGACATCCGAATTAGAGATAACCCACTATCAAGTAGCTAATGATATGAATACTTCTAGAGTAGTTATTTCTCGTTTAATGAAGAAATTAGCCTTAGATAATAAGATAATAAGTAATAGAAACCATATTACGATAAAAGAATTCTTACCTAAGTGAAACGAATTCAATAACCTGAGCCAGAATGCTTGTTCTTTTTCCTTCTAAAAACACAAAAAATCGTTCCGTAGCTACGGTTATGCAACGATTTTTTGAATTCTTTAGAAGAAGAAATTACTACCCATTCTGGCTCAATTTATTAAATACGTTTCACTAAAGAATAAGGTTGTGTAACAATAGTTACATTCCAACAACTTTATTATCCACACTTTTGTGCCATTAGTAAATCAAAAATTTAATAATGGACATAATCCTACAACCCTGGCCTTGGTATATAGCTGGGCCTATTATTGCATTAGTCATGTTTCTACTACTATATTTTGGTGGTAATTTTGGTATGTCAGCTAACTTGAGAACCATGTGTACAATAGCTGGTGGCGCTAGATTTTCCGATTTTTTCAAAATAGATTGGAAAGCACAAAGATGGAATCTTGTTTTTGTACTAGGAGCTATCTTAGGCGGATTTATTTCTTCTCAATTTTTAATGAATGGAGCAGTTATTGAGCTTAGTGCGAGTACAATAGAAGGTTTAAATGAACTAGGTTTCTCCGCACCTGCAGAGAACTACCTACCAGCAGAGATATTTGGAAAAGAAAGTGTTTTTTCTATTAAAGGCTTGTTGATACTCATAGGCGGTGGATTCTTAGTTGGATTCGGAACAAGATATGCTGGAGGATGTACATCTGGACATGCTATTAGTGGCTTAAGTAATCTTCAAGTTCCATCCTTGATAGCTGTAATAGGCTTTTTTATTGGAGGATTAATTATGACTCATTTACTGCTTCCAATTATATTCTAAAATACCATTCAAACCTAATATAATCATGAAATATATAAAATTTTTACTTGTAGGAATTCTCTTTGGAATAGTGATGACTAAAGCAGAAATAATTTCTTGGTACAGAATATATGAAATGTTTCGATTTGAATCATTCCATATGTATGGTATCATTGGTTCGGCTGTGATTCTAGGTGTCATCATGGTACAAATCATGAAGCATAAAGAGATGAAAGATATAAGCGGGACTGAAGTTAAATTCAATCCTAAGCAGATGAGTGTCACGAGATACTTGCTAGGTGGAACCATATTTGGTTTAGGCTGGGCATTATCTGGAACTTGCCCTGGACCTATGTTTGTGTTGGTAGGATATGGTTACCTTTCTATATTACTTGTTATAGGAGGAGCTATTTTGGGAACATTCGTATATGGACTTATAAGAGATAAATTACCACATTAAAATATATTAGATTACTTCTTTGAGATATAAGTTGTTTAGAAATTATTAAATCATTTTTAAACAACTTCATAGGATAGATCATTTGATTTTGCGAAGTTGAGAAAATAGAGAATTTAATTATTCTCTTAGCGTAGTTATGCCTGAACACAGCTTGCTAGATGGTATCTTCTCTCACAGTAAAGCAATTTAATTATCACATTAAAAAATCATAACAATGGATACCATAGGATACATCGGAGCATTATTAATAGGAATCACACTTGGATTTTTAGGAGGAGGAGGTTCTATTTTAGCAGTGCCTATATTCGTTTATCTTTTGGGAATCAGCCCTATAACAGCTACTGCCTATTCCCTTTTTGTAGTAGGAAGTACCTCCGTCGTAGGGACTGTCAGGAATTATAGCAAAGGAATGATAGACCTAAGAACAGGTATCGTATTCGCCATTCCCGCATTGATAGCAGTCTATCTGACGAGAAAATCCCTTATTCCGTTTATTCCAGACGATTTATTTAGCGTAGATGATCTTATGATAACAAAAGATATTGCTATCATGGTATTTTTTGCAATCATCATGTTATTGGCAGCTATATCCATGATAAGAGGCAGAAAAGAAGTGAAGAATGAGGAGGAGGAAATCGGTTACAATTATCCATTTATTATAGCTGAAGGAGCAGTAGTAGGTGTACTTACAGGAATAGTAGGTGCAGGAGGTGGTTTTCTTATTATCCCTGCATTAGTATTATTCGCTAAACTACCAATGAAAAAAGCAGTAGGAACATCGCTGATGATCATTTCCATCAAATCCTTAATAGGATTTATTGGCGATGTGCAGAATATCGCAATAGATTGGGTGTTTCTACTATTATTTACAGCATTTTCTATCGTAGGTATATTAATAGGAATTTATTTATCTAAATTTATTTCTAATAAAATGCTTAAAAAGGTATTTGGTTATTTCGTACTGCTAATGGCGGCTTATATTTTGATGAAGGAATTGGTATTGTAATTTTCCACCTCATAGAACGATTTATGTAACAATTATTACACTGGTATCAGCAAAATACCTGAATGTTGTATCAAATTAAAATTCATAAAATATGAAGTTGTTTAAGAAATATTCTTGGAAGTGGTCTGTCTATAACATGAAGTGTCCAAGGTGTAGACAAGGGGAGTTATTTCATACATCAACCTTTTCTTTTCAGAAGCCATTTGATATGTTTAAAAGGTGTGATAAATGTAATCAATCCTATATGCCAGAACCAGGTTTTTACTTTGGTTCAATGTACGTATCATATGCTTTGTCAAGTGGGTTCTGTCTTGTATTCTCAGCTATTTTTATCATGGGTTTTAAAATGCCAGTTCTTTATTCATTTGCGATAATGATATTAATACTAGCTATTTTATTTGTTTGGGTTTTTAGAATATCTAGGTCTTTGTGGATTCATTCGAGGGTAAAGTACAGTCCTAAGATATCGGCATCTGTTAAGGGAATAAGCAATAAAGAAAATCATCAAACAAAATAGACGGCCCTCCATGGTAACAAAAGTTACACTCCAATTAAGTATAGAGTCGTAAATTTGTATTGTAGTATTGGATAACGTTTAAAATATAAAACATGAAAATAGAACAGATATATACAGGTTGTTTAGCTCAAGGAGCTTATTATATAGAAAGTAATGGAGAAGTAGCGATAATAGATCCCTTAAGAGAAGTCCAATCATATATAGATCGAGCTGAAAAAGATAAGGCTTCTATTAAATATATATTTGAAACACATTTTCATGCAGATTTTGTGAGTGGTCATGTGACATTGGCAGAAAAAACAGGAGGCTCTATCATTTATGGCCCTCTAGCCAATCCTTCTTTTGAAGCTATTATAGCTAAAGATGGGCAAGTATTCAAATTAGGAGATATATCTATCCATGTCTTACATACACCAGGGCATACGATGGAAAGTACCACTTATTTATTAAAGGATGAAGAAGGAAAAGATCATGCGATTTTTTCAGGAGATACTTTATTTCTAGGAGATGTAGGTAGACCAGATTTAGCACAAAAAGCAGCGAATATTACTCAAGAAGAATTGGCTTCTACTTTATTTGATAGCCTACGAAATAAGATCATGCCACTAGCTGATGATATTATCGTATATCCTGCACATGGTGCTGGTTCTGCTTGTGGTAAAAATATGATGAAGGAAACTGTTGATACCTTAGGCAACCAGAAAAAGGTCAATTATGCACTAAGAGCAGACATGAAAAGGGGAGAATTCATTAAGGAAGTAACAGATGGATTGTTGCCTCCACCAGCTTATTTTCCGCTTAATGTAAAAATGAACAAGGAAGGCTATGTGTCCATAGATGAAGTATTGAAAAAAGGGAAGCATGCTTTATCTCCAAGGGAATTTGAGATAGCTGCCAATGGAACAGGAGCATTAGTTTTGGATGTAAGGGATCGACATAATTTTGTGAAGAGCCATATCCCGCGTTCCATTTTTATCGGCTTGGATGGCAGTTTCGCTCCTTGGGTTGGAGGATTGATAAAAGATATAGAACAACCTATTTTATTGGTAGTGAATGAAGGAGAAGAGGAGGAAGCCATAACAAGGTTGTCCAGAGTAGGTTTTGATCAAGTAATAGGGTATTTGAAGGGCGGTATCATTGCCTGGAAGAATGCAGGTATGGAAACGGATACGATTACGTCCATTCCCGCCACGCTATTGGAAACTAGGCTTAAAGAGGGAGAGCACATTAAAGTAATAGATGTACGAAAAACATCAGAATTCCTTTCAGAACATGTACTCAATGCTGAAAATTATCCCCTTTCTGACCTAAATAATGATCTAGCAGAGCTCCCTTCTGATACATTTTATGTGCATTGTGCAGGAGGCTACAGATCTGTGATTGCTTCGTCTATTTTAAAATCAAGAGGAATTCATAATATAGTAGACGTAACAGGAGGTTTCGATGCAATAAAAGACACCAATATTGTAGTATCTGAATTTGTTTGTCCGAGTACGTTGTAGGATTTATTTACATGCTATTAGACATTTAAAAAAAACAGTGCTTTAGTAAACTTAAAGCACTATTTTTTTAATTGCGTTTAGCATACCTATAAATCAAATAACTAAATGGATCATCAAAACCTTCTTCCTGCATCTTTTTAAGAATAAGTCGATAACCTTCGCCATATAGATCTGTTCGATTCATTTCTATATCTGCGAAGTGTTTATAGGTAGATTCGCCAGTTTCATTATAAGCTTTCGTCAATGCATCGACCTCTGACCATGTGGAATGTCCTTCTATCAAATACAATCCCCAATCTGCTTTTAATTTACTAAAATTCAGATTATTGTATTGCCAAATATGTGTCAATTCATGCACAAAAAGAGCAAATGTTTTGATGTATGGCTGTCCATTTTCGATG
>JBNMOV010000033.1:0-19095 GCA_051275765.1 Maribacter sp.
CCCGTAATGACAATCTTTTCTTTAGGAAAAAATCGATGCATATTATCATATGCTACACATACTTTATCCGCTTTTTTTGCCAATAATTTATTTGTGACACCAGCGTATGAATTTTGCTCCTGAAGAATAGTCGTGACACCTTTAGCCATCCGTAGCGTAGGACCACTGGCAAAACCACCAGTTCCGATTACCGCATCAGGCTTGAAGCGTTTAACTATTTTTCTAGCATTCCACATACTATGTATCAGCTTGAATGGAAACATCAGATTCCTTAAGGTCAGTTGGCGATGGAAACCGCTGATCCAAAGTCCCTTGATAGGATAACCCGCTTTGGGAACTCTGTCCATTTCCATTTTTCCTTCTGCACCTACAAAAAGGATATCAGCATCCGGTTGCTTACGCCTAATGGCGTTTGCAATGGCGATGGCAGGGTATATATGCCCGCCGCTACCTCCTCCGCTGATGATGAATCTCATTCCTTTATTAGATTTAGAGATGCTTAAATTTAGAGATATTGAGATTGATTGATATTTGAAATAGGTATGGCATTCTTTTATGTCATTATCTAAATATCAATCTCTACATCTAAAAATCTAAGTATCTATTTTTATTCGTCTTCGTCTTCTGTTATGCTATTCACATTAACTTGTTCAATATATTTGCTTACGCTCAATATCATTCCAAGCATAATACTGGTAAAGAGAACGGACGTTCCCCCCATACTCATGAGGGGCAGTGTTAGTCCTGTTACTGGTACTAAATGAACAGATACTGCTATATTGGCTAATGCCTGAATAACTATAATGAGTCCCAAACCTAGAACCAACATAGCTCCAAATGCTTTAGGGCTTCTTGTTACTAATCTTACACATCTGAATAGCAATAGGATATATAATCCCATAATAGCTATTCCTCCTACTAATCCATATTCCTCAATAATGATGGCAAAAATGAAATCTGCATAGGCTGAAGGAAGAGAATTTCTTTGTATACTATTCCCTGGTCCTACGCCTAATATTCCTCCTCTTGCCATAGCAATTTTGGATTGCTGTACCTGATCTCCACCGTCTGTATGCATGAATTCATCTAAGCGACTTATCCATGTTTCAGAACGTACAATATCTGGAGCAAAATTTCCAATGATAGTCAACAATGCAAATAGTACGATTCCTAAAAGGATCAATAACCAGATGTATTTGATATCTACTCTCCCTACAAACATCATTAATACACAAGTCAAAAATAGTAGCAATGATGTGGATAAATCTGCAGGTGCTATCAATCCGCATATAATTAATATTGGAATGATGATAGGCATGAATGCTTCCTTGAAATCCTTGATGTATTCCTGTTTAGATGAAATAACCCTTGCTACATACATGATGAGAGCGAGCTTCGCTAAATCTGATGTTTGGAAAGTCATATTCAAGACAGGAATCATGATCCATCGCTTGGCATTATTGATTTCTTCTCCCATTGCCAATGTATAGATGAGCAATGGAACACAGATCAATAATATATAAGGTGCGTACTTCGAAAACTGCATATAATGCAGCAAGTAAAAGATATATACCATGGATAAACCACCAAAAATGATGGCTGAATGTCTAATAAGGTAGGCTTGAGTATCGTTGCCTCTGGCAAGCGTACCCGTAGAGCTATATACAGCTAATACAGAAATGACACTGAGGATAAGGACAATCGTCCATATCACCCGGTCGCCCCGTAGTTCAGCTAATACTCTTGTACCAAAATTAGACATAGTCTTTGTTAGATTTTAGATTTTAGATGACTAGGCTTTAGATAATTTTTATGAGTTTTTTATTAAAAAAACTGTGTTATCTAAAACCTAAGGTCTAATATCTAGTGTCTTATATTAAGAACCGCCTCTCTGAAGAGGTCGCCTCTTTGTTCGTAATTATCAAATAAATCAAAACTTGCACAAGCAGGGGATAGTAAAACTACATCTCCTGTTTCTGCATATATATTTGCTCGTTGTATGGCTTCTGTGGCAGTATTGGTTTCTTCAAGGATTTTGACGCTGCTGGAAAAAGTTTCTACCAATTTGGTATTGTCTTTTCCTAAGCAGATTAATGCTTTTACCTTGTTTCTGACTAGGGGCATGATTTGTTCGTAATCATTTCCTTTGTCTGTACCTCCTGCTATCCATACGATAGGTTTTGTCATTGCTTTGAGGGCGAAATAGGCAGCATCTACATTAGTAGCTTTGCTGTCATTTATATATTCGATGCCGCTGATATGGGCTACCACTTCCAAGCGATGAGGTACGTTGGTGAAACTATCCATTCCTTGTTGGATGATTTCATCAGATACGCCCACTTTCTTGGCGACCTGTATGGCACAGGTGGTATTGAACATATTATGTTCGCCTTTCAAGCAAAAATTTTGTGTGTCAAACTGGCTTTCGCCAATGTGCAGGAATTTTCCATTGAAGTTTCCTGTCTTTACTGGAATGCCTTGAGGTATCAATTGCTTTTTACCTAAGAAATTCAGCATGTTATTATCTTCTGCATTGTAAATGAACAGGTCATTTTTGGACTGATTCATTAGAATGCGAAATTTGGAAGCGATGTAGTTTTCTACCTTGTATTCATATCTGTCAAGGTGATCTGCTGTGATATTCAGAAGGACAGCGATGTTGGGCTGAAACTTTTGAATGTCATCTAATTGAAAACTACTGAGTTCCAATACGTAGTAAGCATAATCTTTGGTGGCAACCTGCTCTGCAAAACTGTATCCTACATTTCCTGCTAGTCCTACACTCATTCCTGCTTTTTTTAATAGCTGATAAGTGAGTAGGGTAGTGGTGGTTTTTCCATTGCTACCTGTAATGCCAATAATTTTAGCATTAGTATATCTTACTGCGAATTCTATTTCATTGATTACAGGAATTCCTTTCTTTTTAAGCTCTTGAATAATAGGAGCTTTATCTGGTATTCCTGGACTCTTGATGACTTCCTTTGAAGCCAAAATTTTTATTGTTGTATGTGTTCCTTCCTCAAAAGGAATCTCATTTTTAATGAGTTGGGCTTTATATTTTTTCTTGATAGTTCCGTAATCGGATACAAAAACATCAAAGCCCTTTGTTTTAGCCAAAATTGCTGCTCCTACTCCGCTCTCTCCTGCCCCTAGAATGGCTATTTTTTCTATCACTTACCCTGTTTTTAAAGTAATGATGGTAATAACGGCTAGTAAAACTCCTATAATTAAAAATCTGGTTACGATTTTAGATTCGTGCATTCCTAGCTTTTGGTAATGATGGTGTAGGGGAGCCATTTTGAAAATTCGTCTTCCTTCGCCATACTTTTTTCTCGTATATTTGAAATAGGCTACCTGAGCCATTACGGATACATTTTCTACTACGAAAATTCCGCAAAGGATAGGTATCAATAATTCTTTTCTTGTCAATATTGCTAATGCTGCGATGATTCCTCCTAGCATCAAACTTCCGGTATCTCCCATGAAAACTTTGGCAGGATAGGAATTGTACCAAAGGAATCCAATACATCCTCCTAGGAAACAAGCAGTAAATACTACCAATTCTTCTGTGCCTGGGAGATAGAGTATATTGAGATATTCTGAGAATATATTATGACTCGATACATAAATCAATATACCTAATGTAGCTCCTATAATAGCTGAAGTTCCTGCTGCTAGTCCGTCTATTCCATCTGTCAAATTAGCTGCGTTGGAAACGGCAGTTACAATGAAAATAACAGCGAATATGAAGAATATCCATCCAACTAATTGCTGGTTTTTTCCGAAAAAAGGGAGAATGTCAGCATAATCAAATTCATTTTCATTCCCCTTTAGGAATGGAACATTGGTCATAGTAGTTTTTACATTCACTACTAGTGTAGAATCTATATCCTTACAGTCTTTAAGTATTTTATGATAACTGATGATTTCGTAACCATTGTCACGTGCAGTATCTGCATCTACTCTTACGACTACTTCATCACTCAAGAACATGACTAATCCTACTAATAGTCCTAGTCCTATTTGTCCTAATATTTTGAAACGCCCTTGCAGACCTTCTTTGTCTTTTTTGAATACTTTGATATAATCATCTATGAATCCTATGACACCCATCCAAACTGTGGCGGTAATCATGAGAATGACATAGATATTATCCAGTTTACAGAATAACAATGTAGGAATAAGGATTGCCATGATGATGATAATCCCGCCCATTGTGGGTGTGCCTTGCTTAGCTTTTTGTCCGTCTAATCCTAAATCCCTTACCGTTTCACCTACTTGTAGTTTTTGGAGTTGCTTGATTAACTTCCCGCCAAAAATTATGGAAATAATGAGAGAGATAATGATAGCTGCCAATGCTCTAAATGAAATATATTGGAATACACCTACGAAGGGCATTCCAATTTCATCCAGATATTTAAATAAATAATAGAGCATGGTGCTGATTTTATTAAATAAAGAAAAAAATGGAGCATGTACCAATCTCAATCTCGAAAGATATGATTGATGAGCAACGAACAAAGGAGACGGGAATTGAAACCGATACTGCTGCCATTTTTTTCTTCTAGTCTCTTGAATTCAAGAGACTTATTAGTTAATTTTTAAGAATTCATTTAATATTTCTTTGTCATCAAAAGGGTTTTTAACTCCTTTCGTTTCTTGATATTTCTCGTGTCCTTTTCCCGCTACGAGTATAATATCTCCGCTTTGTGCCAAAGCACAAGCAGTTTTTATGGCTTGCTTTCTGTCGGTGATATTTAGCACTTTTGATCGATCTGTGATCTTGACGCCTTTTTCCATCTCTTCTATGATAGTTTCTGGGTGTTCAGATCTTGGATTATCAGAAGTGAGGATGACTTTGTTGCTATAAGTACATGCCATGTCAGCCATGATAGGACGTTTTCTCTTGTCTCTATCGCCGCCACATCCTACTACAGTCAGAATTTGCGTATTTTTCTGTTTTAGTTGATTAATAGTAATCAATACTTTTTCTAGTGCATCTGGTGTATGTGCATAATCTATGATGCCTATTTTTTGACTAATATTTGAATAGATATAGTCAAATCTGCCTTCAGCGGAAAGTAAGGAACTCAATGCTGTAAGCACTTCCATTTTATCCATTTCCAACAACATGGAAGTAGCATATACCGCCAGATAATTGTAAGCATTGAATTCTCCTATGAGTCTGCCATGGAATTCTGTTCCATCCAAATATAATTGTAATCCCGATAAGGAATTTTCAATGATTTTGGCTTTGAAAGTGGCCATACTTTTTAAAGCATAAGGATATTTCTTTGCTTTGGTATTTTGAAGCATGACATTGCCTCTGCGATCATCGATATTCGTCAGTGCGAATGAAGATTTAGGCAGATTATCGAAGAATTGCTTTTTAGCTGCTAAATAATTAGCGAAATTCTTATGATAATCTAGGTGGTCATGACTCAAATTAGTAAAAACGCCACCTTCAAAATGAACGCCTGCTATTCTTTCTTGAACTATCGCATGAGAACTAACTTCCATGAAAGCGTAATCACAATTCGCCTCTACCATTTCTGCCAATAATTCATTCAAACTAATGGCATCTGGAGTAGTGTGCGTAGATGGAATAGTGGCTTGTCCTATTTTATTTTCAATAGTAGAAATCAAGCCAGTTTTATAGCCCATTTCAGAAAATAGCTTGTATAATAAGGTAACAGTGGTCGTTTTTCCATTCGTACCCGTTACACCAATAAGACTTAATTTTTTAGAAGGATGCTCGAAAAATTCTGCAGCCAATAAACCTGTTGCTTTTTTAGAATCTTTTACTTGACAATAAGTAATATGATCTAGTAGAATAGCAGGAAGCGTTTCGCAAACAATAATCAGTGCCCCATTTTTGATGGCCGCATCTATATATAAATGTCCGTCAATCTGAGTGCCTTCTACAGCTATGAAAACATATCCATCTTTAGCTTTGCGAGAATCTATGGCAAGCCCATTCACTTGTACTTCTTCGTTTCCGTGAAGTTCAAGAGTAGTGATGTTGGATAATATGTCTTTTAATAGCTTCATTAACTTAATGTCAGATGTATCGTTTGTCCTTTTACTTTTCTACCTGCAGGAACTGATTGTTTCCTTACTTTTCCGAGTCCAGAAACGGTTACTTTCAGTCCTTGATTTTCTAATATATATATGGCATCCCTCAATCCCATTCCTAGGACATTAGGTATTACTTCTTTTGAAATTAGCCTATTTTGTAGGCTTAATGTATCTGCTTTGGTTCTTAATATTGCCCAATGCTGATCTGTATCATCTGTATAAGGAATATTTAATTCTCCTAACAAATAGGACATTTCTTCTTTTTCTCCTACATCCAAATCAGGTAGGGCATATGTTCTCCAACTTGGCTTGATATCGCTATTCATTGGAGGCTGCATATCTATTTTTGAAGCGTAAGCTTTATCAGCGATTTCTCTAAAAATAGGTCCTGCTACAGCACTACCATAGAAACTTCCTC
Organism: Maribacter sp.; assembly: GCA_051275765.1. Classification (GTDB taxonomy): domain Bacteria; phylum Bacteroidota; class Bacteroidia; order Chitinophagales; family Saprospiraceae; genus JAHDCE01. The sequence goes on from JBNMOV010000033.1 coordinate 6,497, forward strand.
GTTTAGGATCGTTGACAATGACGATACAAGTATAAACTGGATCTTCAGCAGGAAAATATCCTGCGAAAGATGCTTGGTGCTTCAGTCCACCAGCTTTTCTTCTGGAGTAATTGACCTGTGCTGTACCTGTTTTTCCTGCGAACTCATATACATCTGATTTGAGTTTTTTGGCAGTTCCATTTTCTACTACACCTTCTAATAGTTCTTTTACCTTACGAATAGTGGAAGGACTAGCGATACTTTGGTCAACGACAGTAGGTTTGAATGCTTTTTCTACCTTACCATCGTAAATAATTTCTTGTACTAAGTAAGGCTTCATCATTTTACCATCATTAGCTACAGCATTATAAAATGTAGTGAGTTGTAATGGTGTAAGTAATGATTCGTAACCAATTGACATCCAGGGAAGAGTAATTCCACTCCAGTCATCATCTCCATTGTTAGGATCTTTGATATATGGAGCTTTTTCTCCGTCGATCTCTATTCCTGTAGGAAGATTAAGATTGAAATTTTTTAGATGATTGATATATTTTTCTTTCTTAGATTTATAGGTTTCATCTACTAAGTAAGCGATCCCAACATTAGAAGAAATCTCAAAAGCCTTTCTTAATGTACTCTGTTCTAATCCGTGATAAGAAGCATCTGCCATTTCTTCATCATAGAATTGGTGTCTTCCCATGAATAAGTCAATCGTATCATCTAAATCGACAACACCATCTTCTAGTAACGCCATTACAGAAGCCAATTTAAAGGTAGAACCAGGTTCTACCAATTCTCCTACTGCATGATTATATTTTTCCCACCATCCATCATCTGTTTTTCCAACATTTACCATTGCTTTGATAGCTCCTGTCTTTACTTCCATCAGGATAGCTGTTCCCCATTCTGCATCATTTCTTTGCAAGCCTCTGATGAGTGCTTGTTCTGTGATGTCTTGGAGATTGATATCTAGTGTAGTCCTAATATCTTTTCCTTCTACTGGATTGAGATGAGAATAATCATTAGCAGGAATCCATATGAATGCTCCATCATTTCCTTTGATTTTTCTCATTAATTGTTCTCCTGCCTTTCCTCCAAGTAACTTATCAAAACGTCCTTCTAGTCCTATTTTAATAGTATCTATTGCATTTTCTTTTACATAACCAATCGTTCTATGAGCCAAAATGCCAAATGGTCTTTTGCGCTTAGGTTTTTTTTCTACGATAAGTCCACCTTGGTATCTTCCTTTATTGAAAATAGGGAAAGTACGGAGCATTTCTAGCTCTACATGACTAGCATCTTTCTTGATTAATATGTAGCGGTCTCCTTTTTTTCTAGCATCAATCAATCTATCTTTATAACCTCCAGGAGTATATGACCTATCTAATTTTGTTGATAATAAATAAGCTAGTGTATCTACTTTTTCATAAAATAGATCGTCTGTAATAGAAGGAGTCAATGGATCGAAACGAATATCATAATAAGGTAGAGATGTAGCTAGAAGACTACCTCCATCAGATATAATATTGCCTCTTTCTGCTACGACTGATTTCTTTTCAAAATGATAAGTCTTAGCTTTCTCTTTCCATTCTGTTTCTATCAGAACTACATTGATGGTTTGGAATAGAACAACCAATGCAAACAGCATGACAACTGAAAGCACAATATAAATGCGGACTAATATTTCGTTTTTTACTTCCATGAATGGGTTACAATTCCCAGTTTTCGTCTATTACAATTTTCTTCGGTTTTTTACCTGAGTCGGATAATCCATATCCTTTGACTCTATTCAGTACTTCGGATTGTTTGCTATTGTACATGAGTTCAGCTTTTTCTGCCATATATTGCCATCTGATGTCAGAAATTTCTTTTTCCAACTGTTTGATTTCCCTTAGCGTATTTTCTGCATAATGGGCATTGGCAATATATAATGTGCCTAAAAAGCCTAAAAAGATGACATAGGGCAAATTCCTCAAAATGGTACTCGCCATAGGAGTACCAAAAGTTGCAAAATCGAAAAGCCCGTTTTTAGCTGCCATTTTTTTAATATTATCTGATGTTATGCTAAATGATTGAATTAAGTCAAAACACCTTAGATTTTAAAAACGCTTGTAAAAAAGATATTAGATTCTAAACGAGTATTGGTTTAATGTCTAAAATCTTATTTCTTTTCCGCTACCCTCATTTTTGCACTTCTTGCACGACGGTTGCGTTTTATTTCTTCTTCTGAAGGCTCCATTGCCTTCTTTGTTATCAATTTGAAAGGACGTTCTATGTTGCCATAAAAATCCTTTATTTGTTTGCCTTCAAAATTTCCTGATTTCAAGAAATTCTTAACAGGTCTATCTTCTAGCGAATGATAAGAAATGACGACTAATTTCCCACCTGGCTTCAATATTTCAAGACAATTCTCCAGAAAATCTTCCAATGCTCCCATTTCGTCATTCACTTCTATGCGAATAGCTTGAAAAACTTGAGCTAGATATTTATTCCTTTTTCCTCTAACGACAGGCTCCATAACATTGACTAAATCTTGGATCGTTTCAATGTTTCTGAATTCCCTTTCGCTACATATAGTCTGAGCTAAGGTTTTCGAATTCCTTACTTCGCCATATGCACTGAATATGCGTACCAATTCAGATTCTGAATAACTTTGGATGACTTCTTTGGCTGATAGTTCAGCATCTTGGTTCATCCTCATATCCAAATCTGCATCGAAACGAAAAGAAAAACCTCTTTCGGCTTGATCCAGCTGATGGGAAGAAACGCCCAAATCTGCAAGGATTCCATCTACCTGCCTGACTCCGTGGAGGCGCAGGTATTTTTTTAGGAATCGGAAATTACTATCTATGAAGGTAAAGTTCCCGTCGTCAAGAATATTGGATTTGGCATCGTTGTCTTGGTCGAAACCGAAGAGTCTTCCAGTACCTGATAGGCTAGATAGGATAGCTTTAGAATGACCGCCTCCACCAAAGGTCGCATCTACATAGATGCCTTCATTGTGAATGCCGAGTGCGGCAATGCTCTCAGCTTTCAACACAGGTTCATGATAATTCATGCTATTATTTTTCTCTAGATATCAAGGTCCATGCTTCCAGTCACAGTCTCAGCAAATTCAGAGAAATCGTCCGGTTCATCGTCGATCATATCACTGTATTCTGCTTTCGCCCAAAGTTCGATCCTATCTTTATAAGCAAATAGAACCATCTCTTTTTCTATGCCTGCATATTCTTGTAATCCTTTAGGCAGCAATATTCTGTCGGAACTGTCCAAAGCCATTTCGCTAGCACCTCTATAGAAGTATCTGACGAATCGTCTTTGATTAGCTTTAAAAAGACTTAATTTATCCAGTTTAGTGGTAAGCTCATCCCAAACCGGTTTTGGATAAAGTGTAAGGTGTTTTTCAAAACCTCTGTTCACAACAAAAAGGTGATTGTCTGACCCGCCTAATTGACGGATAAGCTGAGAAGGAAATCGGAATCGTCCTTTCGAATCCAATTTTACATCATATTCACCTGTGAGTCGCTGCAATATATTTGTTCGTTGCTAAAAATATAATGTAATATACACACGTTTTGCACAATGTTCCCACTTTTTCCCACTTTGGATCACGATTTTAAATGAAATTAACACCAATAAAAATAATTGTTTTACAAAAGAAGCTAAAAAGATAGGTATTTTTTGTAGAGCCGCTATTTTTAAACTAAATGTTTGTATTTTTTAATAGCGTTTCCCACTTTTAGGAAATAGAAATGAATGTGATAATGATTCAGGATATATTACTTTTGTTAAGTAGTAGGATACCTTTGGCAAAAGTGCTGAAGATTAAATATTCAGTAAGCTATTTAATATATAAATGCCAAGGGGTCTTGGTTTCTATTGATGATAGTAGTGAAATAAAAAGTAAAGCAACTCTCATTCGACGAATTGAGTTTGAAGAAGATAATTTGTACGCCAGTGCGATTATTTAGGAAGAAAAGGGGCTTATGGATGTGGATTTGTATGATGCGTCTAGAGTCTGGTGGTCTAGCATTGGTCACAAATTGGAGACTTATGATATCGCTACGGGAACGACATTATTTGACATCATGCTAGGATATTAATCATTTCGAACGGTATAAAATTTATCCATAACAAAGCAATGGGGAATAGTTACGCAAGACAGGAGAATTATTAATGCGAATGGAATGAAATTGTCATACTCGAAATATATTAATGTATAGAGGAATATGCCGACTATTAATATTGAACTAATGGTTAGTGGTAGAAACAATGATAAGAACTGGATTGAATTTTTAACTATTTTCTTGCTCTTACAAAATTCGTATTCTTGATGTACAGCCTGTGTCGAATGGATTAGTATAAAAAATATTGAAAAAGCAATGAAGGGTGTTAATATAAGAAAAGAACAAAAAATTAGAAAAAGTAAATAAAATTCTCTTAGTACTAGGTTAGTTGGTATACGACCTTTTAATGAAATACCTATAAGAAATATAGGCATGATAGATGAAATGACAATTAGGTATATTTCAGATTTTTCAATAATATGGTAATAAAGTTTTGGAAGAAAAATTACACTATAGCTTGCTTCTAATAAGAGCTCCTTATTAAGAGCAAACATTGAAAAGATAACAAAACTACCCCATAAAAAATATAAACAACTAGAAAGGACTTTTGATACAACATTGAATGCTGTTAGCTGAGTTTGTCCGAAATGAAATGCTGAAGCAGACAAAAAAATGAGTAGGGCCAAATCTGGGAGTACTAACCAAAAAATCCCAAAAAAAACTACTACTGCCAAATACTTAAGTATAAAAAATATTCTTTGTTTACCTTTTGGCGAGCCATGTAAGACATCATCTATTGATCCATGTGCCACTCCAAGAGTTGCAATACCAACGATACAGATCATATTTATGAACTGTTCAAGTATTGCAATTTCAAGGCTCATTAATTGCAATAAAATTAAGTTGGCAATAATATAGAGAAATAGATTTATAGGCATATATTATATTATGTTATTTTGAAAAATTGGAGCGATAACCTTTACCGCTCCAATTTAATTATACATTATAATGATGCTATGCTATTTCTGCATTTTTTGTAGTTTCACCTATTGCTAGGCTATATATTACTAAACCAAAGCCAATCTTATTGACAGCATCAGCGACGTTATAGAATAAATCTACATTTGATGAATCCCATCCTAAGGATACGTTAAGCCATCCACCTGGCATACACATATATCCAATTGGATATATAGCCCAACCAACAAGTACAAACCAAGCAAGAATCCTAACGCTTCTTTCAATAGCAGGGTTTTTGGAGTTCTTTGCCAACTTTGCAACTTCTCCCATCCAAGCTGCATGCAAAATATAGATATATCCGAGAGTTGATAAAACACCGTATATCACTGAATGAGATGTACTTCCGCCCTCAGGATTAAATGCTTCGCCAATGTAACCGAAAACAAGCATCCAAACGGAGGCGAGTATAAGCTTCCACATTAAAATTTTTGAAGCTCCTGCTGCTTTTGTTAGCACATAAAATTCGACACACATCAGAGGAACTGTCAGTGTCCAGTCGATGTATCTAAGTGCTGTCGGGTTTTCACCTGTAGCAAGATAATAATCCCGCATGTAGTAATAATGCACAGCGGCGATAAAAGTAATTAGTGCAGAAATCAAAAGTGATAGTTTCCATTTATCATCAACTCTTGATCTTTCAAAGAAAAAGAAAATAGACGCTGCCATCATTGCCATATAACCTGTAAAAAAGGTAAAAGCAACAGGATCGTCTTTAGGTATTACTAATACGTCTAAGAGAAACATAATTTAAATAATTTAAAGTTAAGAGATAAGCATTTTGCTAAAAATCATTGTTTTAACATGATTTTTTGATTAAAGTTTAAGATTTTAACTTTAAAGTCTTAAAAATAACTTAAAAATCCACATAACATTATAATTACTAATAAATAACAACAATATATTAAATAATGAACAGTAATCTTTATGGAGATGCTGAACTTATAGGTCTTACTTTAAAACAGCGAAAGCAAGTACTTGTTTCAGATGATACTTGAAAATCAAAGTTTGACTATGCGACTTACTCATTATCCCGTTATTAGCTTTTACAGACTGACTCATCGTCAAATGTGTGATGCTGAAACGACTTATTTGAACAGCGAGTTTAAAATGAAACTGGTATTATATCATGGATCGGATTTATGTGAGGGTGTATGAGTATCAATAAATAAATGATGGTATTGAATGAATCCACAAAAAAAGCGTTTGAAGCTTGGCTTCAAACGCTTTTTTAATATTTAAAAAGAAAAGATTTACGCTCCCACCACCATCTTAGGTGCAGCAGACAAAATCTCTTCATTCGCTTGATCCTCAAACTTCTTGAAATTCGCATTAAATTTCTTCGCTAGTTCGTTGGCTTTATTATCATATTCTGTAGCATCTGACCATGTTCCTCTAGGGTTTAATACCTCGTCTGGTACATTAGGACAAGTGCTTGGCATCAATACGCCAAATACAGGATGCTCGATGAAATCTACTTTTGTCAATTGATCAGTCAATGCAGCAGTAATCATGGCTCTGGTATATTTCAATTTTATACGATTTCCTATGCCATATCCTCCGCCAGTCCAACCTGTGTTGACTAACCATACATTGGTATTGTAAGTTGTCATTTTTTCTCCTAACATTTCTGCATACTTTGTAGGATGCAAAGGAAGGAATGGAGCACCAAAACAAGCAGAAAATGCTGTTTTAGGTTCTTTGATACCTACTTCTGTCCCAGCTACTTTTGCAGTATATCCAGAAATAAAATGGTACATGGCTTGTTCCTTCGTTAGTTTTGAGATTGGAGGCAGTACGCCGAATGCATCACAAGTTAAGAAGAAAATATTCGTAGGAATACCTGCCTTGGATGTTGGCAAAGCATTTTCTATATGGTGTATAGGATAGGAAACTCTTGTATTTTGTGTGATAGAAGTATCCTCAAAATCAACTGTACGAGTTCCTTCTTTAAAAACGATGTTTTCTAGGATAGCTCCATGCTTGATGGCAGCCCAAATCTCTGGTTCTTTATCTGCTGAAAGATCGATCGTCTTCGCATAGCAGCCACCTTCAAAATTGAAGACGCCTTCGCTAGACCATCCGTGTTCATCATCTCCAATCAATGGTCTGTTAGGATCTGCTGAAAGAGTAGTCTTTCCTGTTCCAGATAATCCGAAAAATACAGCAGTGTCGCCATCTTTTCCAACATTGGAAGAACAGTGCATGCTCAATACATTCTTATTGACAGGCAATTCGAAATTAAGGACAGAGAAGATACCTTTCTTGATTTCTCCAGTGTAACCAGTTCCACCAATGATGATCGTTTTTTTCGTGAAATTAACGATAGCGAAATTCTCTTGACGAGTTCCGTCTTCCTCTGGATCGGCGAGGAAACCTGGTGCACATACGATAACCCAATCTGGATTAGCTTCTAATAATTCCTTGTGATTTGGACGAAGGAACATATTATCTAAGAACTGGCTGCTCCAAGGATATTCTGAAACCAAACGTACATTCAGTCTGTATTTATCATCAGCACAAGAATAGCCATCTTTTACATAGACTTCTTTCCCCTGTAGGTAAGAAGTTATTTTGCCGTATAGTAGGTCGAATTTTTCAGGAGCAAAGGATAGATTTACATCGCCCCAATCAACAGTCCCTTCAGTGATTTTATCTTTTACGATAAAACGATCTAATGGAGAACGTCCTGTGAATTTTCCAGTCCTAATGCTCAATGCTCCAGAGTCAGCAATGATTCCCATTCCTTTTTTGACGGAATGCTCTATTAATTCTTCTGGAGTAAGGTTCCAGTATTGTTGAGTAGTATTATTAATACCAAGATCTTCAATGGAAGCATTAGGATTCTTAATGCCAGTTACATTACTCATGATTTTACTTTTTTATTACAATTTAGAAGTCATTCTAATTCAACATGTTGAATGACTTCTAGTGATATGTTAATAGTTGGGCTTTCTATTCTAAATCGAAAATAAAGTTACAAATGTAAGGAACTTTAGTCTAAGAGGGTAGAGAAGTTGTATGAATTAACCGTTAATTGACAATATGTGTTAGTGTATTATTGACAATAATTAAATAAAGGTATACGTATGTAAGTTATTGTTATTCTGCTTGTTATAATAAAAATATAAACAAATAGTAATGAGCATATGGTTCATTACTATTTGTTCTTGACTCGTATTATAATAGTAGAGCTTAGGTAAAATCGGATGTAAAGTGGAAATTGATTTTAGGATAATTTTCCTGCATAGTTTGTAATTGCCAAGCGGATTCTGCTAGGAACACTGTATTTCCCTCTTTATCTTTTGCAATATCTCGTTTTCTTCTGGTTTGGAACTCCTTGAATTGTGCATCATCAGTCCAAGATAACCAGCATGCCTTATGAAGGTGTAATGGTTCGTATTGGCATTTAGCTCCATATTCATGTTCGAGACGATATTGTATCACTTCAAATTGCAGTGCTCCCACCGTACCAATGATTCTTGTACCTCCAAATTCCTTCGTAAACATTTGAGCTACGCCTTCATCCATGAGTTGGAATAATCCTTTGGCGAGCTGTTTGGATTTCATTGGATCTGCATTGTGTACGATACGGAATTGCTCAGGAGAGAAACTAGGAATACCTTTGAAGTGTATTATTTCTCCTTCTGTCATCGAATCCCCGATTTTGAAATTACCAGAATCATATAAACCAACGATGTCGCCAGGAAATGCAGATTCTACGATTTCCTTTTTAGATGCCATGAAGGTAGTAGGATTAGAAAATTTCATTTTCTTATCCTGCCTTACATGGTAGTAATTGGTATTTCGTTTAAATTCTCCACTACATATTCTCAAGAATGCGATTCTATCTCTATGTTTAGGATCCATGTTAGCATGAATCTTAAATACAAATCCAGTAAATTTCTTTTCATCAGGTTCTATGACACGTTCTTCTGTTTCTCTAGCAAGAGGACTAGGAGCGATATCTACAAAACAATCCAATAATTCCCTTACGCCAAAATTATTGACAGCAGAACCAAAAAATATAGGATTTAGCTCTCCATTGAGATAAGCTTCTCTATCAAATTTTGGATAAACTTGATCAAGCATATTTAGATCCTCTCGAAGTTCTGCTGCTGGTTCTTCTCCTATGTGCTTGACGAGTTCTGGATCATTATAATCAGTAAATTCAATGATGTCTTCATCAGATTGTTTACCATGAGGATTGAAAAGCACCAATTTTTTTTCATAAATAGAATATACGCCTTTGAAACGCTGCCCCATTCCTATAGGCCAACTTAGAGGACAAGCGGTTAATCCCAGTTTTTGTTCTACCTCATCCAGTAACTCAAAACCATCTTTTCCTTCTCTATCCAGTTTGTTGATGAAAACAATCATAGGCGTTTTCCTCATCCTACAAACTTCCACTAGTTTTTCCGTCTGTGGCTCCACACCCTTGGCAACATCAATCACAACAATCGCACTATCCACCGCAGTCAATGTACGATAAGTATCTTCTTGAAAATCCTTGTGACCAGGGGTATCCAGAATATTGATTTGCTTGTCTTTATATCTGAACCCCATTACAGAAGTAGCAACAGAGATACCTCTCTGCCTTTCTATTTCCATAAAGTCAGAGGTCGCACTTTTCTTTATCTTATTGGATTTTACGGCACCAGCTACTTGTATAGCTCCACCAAAAAGTAGTAGCTTCTCTGTAAGAGTCGTCTTACCCGCATCTGGGTGACTGACGATTCCGAATGTCCTTCTTTTCTCTATTTCTTCTTTAAAACCCATGATTCTATTCATTATATGAATCGAAAAATTATTCGATTCGTATGTATTATATTCTAATTTGGCTGCAAAGGTATGGCTTTGTTGTTTAAGTAGATAATTCAAGGGATATTTTACATGACTTAGTTGAGTAGATGGTAATTTTTATCATCCAATTTCTTTATAGTAAATGGGAAATTGTATCGTATTTTTTACAATTTTAATGTCATGTAAGCAATTAGTGTCATGATATGAATGATAAAGGGATAATATATTTTTTGCAATAATGATTCTTTCTTATATTTAGGTCGAAAAAGGATTAGACCTTTTTATTACCTAATTATATTTTAATAAATTCACAGAATGAAGAATCTTAATTTATTTGGTTTGTTTTTAGCAATAATAGTGCTTGTTAGTGCCTGTAAAGATGATGTAGAAACGGAAACAGGTACGACGTATACATTTGAGGCAGGAATTGCTACTCAAGCAGATGTTCAAGAAGCATTGATACTCTTTGAAGCAGGAGACAAAATTATCTTTGGAGCAGGTACATTTAGCTTTACTTCTACTTTAAGTGCGGATGGAAAGACGGACATGATTATAGAAGGAGCAGGAATGAATGAAACGTTCCTAGATTTTACAGATCAGATTTCAGGAGCAGAAGGATTAAAAATCAATAATTGTAATTCTATATTGATGTACAACTTCACTGTTCAGAATGCTGAAGGTGATGGTGTCAAGGCTACGGATTGTGATGGAATCAGTTTCTATAATGTAGGTGCAGTATGGACAGGACCAGTAAGTTCTGATAATGGAGGATATGGTTTGTATCCTGTGCTTTGTACTAATGTAATGATGGATGGCTGCTATGTAAGAGGAGCTTCAGATGCTGGTATATATGTAGGACAGTCACAAACGATTATTGTTAGAAACTGTACAGCAGAAGAAAATGTAGCAGGTATAGAAATAGAGAATAGTATCTCTGCTGATGTATATGGTAATACAGCAAGGAATAATACAGGAGGAATATTGATTTTCGACTTACCAGGATTGACAATTTCTAATGGAACTACACATAGACTTTTCAATAATACATTGGATGGTAATTCTCACCCTAATTTTGCAGCATCAGGAAATATTGTAGCTAGTGTACCGTCAGGAACAGGAATCATGTTACTAGCAGCAAAAAATGTAGAGATTTTTGATAATACTATTACTAATAATAATGTAATGGGAATAGGATTTATTGATTATATGACATTGGTTACTTTAGGTGGATTAACGATAGACGATCCTAATTATGTATCTGCCATCAGTGGAATATATATCCATGATAATACGATAAGTAGAACAACTGAATATCCAACTGAACAGACTGATCTAGGGGCCTTCCTTACAGATATACTATTTCCAGCTGGAGATATTCCAGATTATGTATATGATGGATTTTCTGGATCTAATGAAACAGAGAATATCTTGTGTTTCGATAATCCAGGTGGTACATTCGTGAATATTAATGTACCTGCTGGATTTGATCCACAACTTACAGACATTACACCTCACTTGTGTATACAAGATAGATTAGCAGAAGTAACTGTAGTTGCTCCTACACCTTAGTAATCCATAAAAAAACTTTATGCCGTAGTTCAAGTATTTGGACTGCGGCATTTTATATTTTCAAGAAAAATTAGATATTCATGCAAACAAAACTGCTTCGCTTAGCTATTCCATTACTATTTTTATTCGCTATTATCCTCATCCCTAATTCCTGCAAAGACAAAGATAATCCTGGAAATGAATTAGGCATTTATTTCGAGCAATTACCTTATGAGAATTTATCAGATTATAATTTTTTTAAAGGAAATATAGCAGATTTGACTCCTGAGGATAGAGTAGTTCCTTATGATTTGAATACGCCATTATTTACGGATTACGCCCAAAAATCCCGGTTTGTCTGGATGCCAGAAGGCGTATCTGCTGGTTATTCCGAAAATGATGCACTAGATTTCCCCATAGGAACGATTCTCATTAAGAATTTTCATTACGATAATGATTTTACTAACCCATCAGCAGGTCGGAAAATCATAGAAACCCGCCTTTTAGTAAGACAGGATACTGCTTGGCAAGCTATTACTTATGTATGGAATGATGAACAAACAGAGGCAGAATTCTCTTTAGTAGGTGGAGATTTTCCTATTTCTTGGACACACTATGATGGCACAGTAAAAAATACTTACTATCACATTCCTAACAGAAATGAGTGTACAGGATGTCATAATGTAGATAATGTATTACTACCAATGGGTCCTAAATCAAGAAATCTAAATAAGAATTATGCTTATACAGACGGAACAATGAACCAGTTGGAAAAATGGGTAGAAGTAGATTATTTGACAGATTTACCTAGTCTCCCTTCAGTTCCCAAAGCGGCTGTATTTGATGATGTAACAGGGGAGATTGATTTTAGAGCAAGAACATATTTGGATATTAATTGTGGACATTGCCATAATCCAAGAGGGCCTGCCAAAAATTCTGGTTTGACACTTACGATAGAAGAAGATAATCCAACAGAGTGGGGCGTATGCAAAACTCCCGTAGCTGCAGGACAGGGGAGCGGTGGTTTGCAATATGGCATAGTGCCAGGAGAACCAGATAATTCTATTCTTTATTACAGGATGAATTCTACAGAATTGGATGTAATGATGCCAGAACTAGGGCGATCTGTTAATCATGATGAAGGGCTTGCATTGATTTATGAATGGATTTCGCAATTAGAGGGAG
>JBNMOV010000034.1:0-18937 GCA_051275765.1 Maribacter sp.
CGAAGAGTAGTGTGCCAAAATAGATTTGATTGATACGATCCTTAAGTTGATAAAGATCTATTTCTACTTTTGTCTGTTCTATTTGACGATTAATAATAATCTGCTCTTTTCTTGATTTTATAGCAGAGAAATTAGTTAATGGCTGATAGACTTCTCCATAGACTTTATATTGATCCTTATTCTGTGTAGGAATTTCCACATTAGGTAATTCTAAGGGGAATTCCGTAACATCCGACTGGTAAGTCGCCTGACCATTGATATTGATTTGTGGCAAATTTCCTTTAGATGCATTACTTAGATTATACTGAGTAGATTTTTCTAGTAAATCAAGTTTAGCTATTAAAGGGAAATTATTTTTTGACCATTCATAGCATTCTGACAGACTAATGGTAGAACGCAATTCAATACTCTGATCCTCTTGTGCCTGTGCTATTCCTAAAGGTATCATAATACTAAGGAAAATTAAAAGCCTTTTAAAGTATTTCATTTTTAATCATTTGTTTTAATCATTTGTTTAAATAAAGGGCAAAAAAATAGCTATTTGACCTTCAGTATTTCATTGATCCATAAAGGAATCAATCTTTTTCTTTCTTCTATAATGGCATTATATTGCTCTTTTTCTACACCTGAAATAGCGATGATCATAGGTTGAGCTAAAAATGGAAAAACGACTAAGCCCATTAAATTCAACATAAAGTGAATGGGATTAATCGGTGGGATTTTTCCCTCAATTGTTGCCTGCATGAACTGTTGTATGAAAAATGAGTTCTTGATTTGTTCCATCACGCCAATCCTTTTAATATAATCATCAGGATTTTCTCTTATATTATTCAGAACAAAATGTGGAATATTTGCATTTTTAGAAAATAAATCAATGTAATTATCTGTAAAATCACTTATTTTTTTTTCTAAAGAGGTGTTCTTATTATTTAGTATTACAATGATACCTCCAAAAAATATTTGCATGGTCTCGACCATTATAATATCATACAGCTTCTGTTTACTTCTGAAATAATAGTTCAGTAATGCTAAATTAATCCCTGCTGCTTCTGCAATATCTCTGGTCTTAGCTCCCGCAAAACCTTTTTGCTGGAATATCACACGAGCTGCTTCTTTAATCTTGAGTTCTGTATCTTTTTCTTTGCCTGCCACTATTGAGTTTTAATTTTATGAACACAAAGGTATGGGAGTAAATTGATTTAAACAAGTGTTTAAATCAATTTTTTAAACACTTGTTTAAATTTTAGGATAATTTTCCTGTTTTATCAGGGAAAATCAGAAGATTTACCTTTGGACAGCAATTTTAGCATTATACCTTACACCCGTTTCCCATTCTGTTATCTGAACAAAATAAATACCTGGAGCAAAATCAATGACAGGAATAAACTCTTGATATTCAGAAGTCCAAACTTTTCTACCTAGAGAATCGAACATTTCGATACCACCATAGAAATCATCATTATTCAAGGTATTGAAAGCAAGTACCTCATTCGCTGGGTTAGGATAGATATTGAAGAATGAACTGGCTTCCAAATCTTCAATAGAAGTATTGAAAACGACAGCTTCTCCTACTACTGGACGAATCATGATTGCACCTTGCAATGTAGCAGGAAATTCCTCCCATCCGCCACCGGCATTAAAATAATTATTGACACCCGCATTAGGATTATTTTTATCAAATCCAATAGGAATAGGTGTTTCTGTATCGGTCACTTGTTCCCAACCGATATAGAAATCACCAGCAGGTAAATAAATAGGTGTAGGATTACCTAGATTATCTTTCAATACATAAGTCGTCATCCCTTGCAAAGTATCCGCAGCTACAAATAAATCCACATAAACAGGGCTTTGGAAATTAGCAGAATAAGTAATAGGATCTTCATCCAAATCTTGATAAACCTTTATGTTGAATAGTTGCAGCGTGGCATCACCAGCTACATGCGGAATATGCATTTGTATCGCTCTGATAGAATCAGCTACATTTAAATGATATTTTACAGCCACGTCTGTTCCTGGATTCTGTGCCTTTATATTGCTTTCAGCAGTACCATCATCATAAGCGAAATAATTATCGAATTTCGTCTTTCTTACGATTAAATCATTATTAATAGTAGCAGGAAATGCAGGATTCTCTCCTGATTGAATAAAATTGAATCGAGTTTCAAAAACCAATTCTTCTGCTCCTGCAAATTGTGATTGCATAGCACTTTTGAAACTATTGAAACTTCCTATATCTATAAATTTATTCGCTTGAATATGTGTTCCTGGTGTTACATTTCCAAATGGAATAGGAGCATTGGCATCTGTAAGATAACTGGTGTTCAATACATTGGTATTCGTAGTGATTTCTTCAATATTGAGAACTCTACTTTGCATTTCTTGCTCATCTGGAAAATGATTAAAAAGCGTAATGCTATATCCATCTGTAGTTTCTGCATCTTCGAATCCCTCATATTGTCTCCAAGGCATAGAGCTATAATTTTTGAGGAAAGTAGTAGGCACTTCCGTGAATGCGATGTCATTGAAATTTTCAGTAGGAATGACAGAAGCCGTCAATCTGATATAATCCACATGCCAAAGATCCACCTGTCCTTTACCAGAAGAAAGGTTACGTAACCTGAATTGGAAACCATCATAAAGATAATCTTCTGATATAGCTATTGAATAGAAAGTAAAATCTGGCGTAAAACTCTCTGGCTGAGAAGTAGAAATGCCTTCCCAATTATTAATGGTACTCCAAATATCAGCATTATTCTTGAATTCGAGAATAAGTGAATCGTTAGTTTCTGGTCTGTCGCCATCTCCTTTTGCTTGATAGTGGAAGCTAAGGTAAACATCATCAGTAATAGTATATTCTTCTAAGAAAAAATGATTGGATGTCAATGTATCACCAGAGCCAAATGAACCATAAGGTGAACCAGATCTATCCAAACCATCAAATGTAGCTACGCCAACAGATGGAGGATTATTAGATAAGGTATTATTGATAAAAACAGCTTCATCACACCAGTTTTCAGCACTAGGATAAGCACTTTCATAAGAAAAATCATCCATAAAAGGAAGGCTCAGCGTATCGCTTCCTTCTCTATAGGCAATGCCTTGAATTTGTTTCTGAATAGCATAAGCCCTTAGTGTGGGGTTATGAGTTGGGGCAGTTTCGATGATTTGTGCTTGAAGCATAGAAATCGAAAACATGATGAACAGTAGAGTAGTAGATACTATAAATCTCATTGTTAGATTTTATTCGGATTATGTACAAACTGCATAAGATTCTATAAAGTGTTTACTCTTAAGTAATTTTTAACAGCTTCTATGTACTAAAACAAAAAACAAAGATAATCACTTAACAATCTTTAAACGCAAGGATTGCCAACATAAGTGTTTTTTTAGATAAATTAATCTAAGTTGCGAACAAGTCGCAAAGTCCATAGACGATAGCTGATATTCCATATATTATATAGCAATTATACAAATTTGTGGATTGAGGTTTGATAATTGACGATTGAATTAATACCAAACGATCACATCTTCCTCTTTTTTCCTTTCTAATATAGGAACTTCTGCATTTTCCATAGGATACCCTACTGGAATGAGCAGATAAGGTTTTTCATTTTCTGGCCGTTCTAGTATTTTTCCTAAAAAATTCATAGGGCTAGGCGTATGTGTCAAAGCCACTAATCCTGCATGGTGTATCGCATTGAGTAAAAAACCAGTGGCAATTCCTACGGATTCCTGTACGTAATAATTCTTACGTTTTTTACCATCTTCCATATCATATGCCTTTCTAAAAATAATGATAAGCCAAGGAGCGATGTCTATAAATGGCTTATTCCAATCGGTATCAAAAGGAGAAAGATCATCGAGCCATTCATCAGACATTCTTCCATGATAATTTTCATATTCTTCTTTTTCAGCAGCTTCTCGAATGACAGATTTTAACTGAGCATTAGAAATCGCACAGAAAGTCCAAGGCTGCTTATGAGCACCAGATGGAGCAGAGGATGCAGACATCAATATATTTTTAATGACTTCTTTTGGTACTTCTTTATCTGAAAAATCTCTGACTGTTCGTCGTTTTTCCATGAATTCATAGAATTCATGACTCTTTTCTTTGAGTTTATCTGTTGTATATGTCTTTCCCGTGTAGGGAATAAAGCCCTTTTTATGATTCATGATATTATTTAATTATTTTTGTAGCACAAATTTAAAATTTATAATATGAAAAGAATTACGATTGTACTATTTGCTATGTTAGCAACCTGTCATTTTGCTTGTAATACAGCTACTACCACAAATGAAAATGAAGATCCTAATGTAAGAGGGGCAGAATTTGAATTAGTGAATGTAGAGAAAGTAGATAATTTTCTTACTTCCATGGAGGGAATAGATGAAATGGATGGAGTAGTAACAGGAAAAGTAGAGTCCGTTTGTAAGAAAAAGGGCTGCTGGATGAATGTTTCTTCAGAAGATGGAACGAAATCTATGTTTGTTAAATTTGTTGACTATGGATTTTTCATGCCTTTGGATTTAGCAGGAAAAACGGTTACCATGAGAGGTACAGCAACAAAGGAAACGACACCTGTAGATGAATTGAGACATTATGCAGAAGATGAAGGAAAGTCTAAGGAAGAAATAGAAGCGATTACAGAGCCTAAGGAAGAGGTTATGTTTATGGCATCTGGAGTAGTGATAGCGGAGTAAACAACATTTAAATTGAAGTAATGAGGGGGATGAATGCTGAAAAACAATTGATTTTTCAGCATTCATCCATATAAATTGGTGTAGAAAGATTTTTTACCAATATTAACAACTCCTTAAATAACTTTTCTTTTATATTGCGTTATGGTAATGATACATTTCATTACCATTGCATGGCTGTAAGAAAACAGTCTAATAGAATGAGGAATCAAATTCGTATGGATTACAAAGGGGCTAAAGAATGGATATTATCCTGCTTGGATACCCAATTGTCTGATAAGTTGTATTATCATGGCAAGCACCATACGTTGGATGTACTCCATACTACCAAAGAGCTTTGCCAAGCTGAAAATGTAAATTCTTACCATACTACATTGCTCAAGACAGCAGCATTATTACATGATATAGGTTTTACTCGAAATAGTAAGGAACACGAATCTATTGGTTGTAATATTACTAGGGAAATATTGCCTAAATATGGCTATACTTCAGGAGAAATCGAAGCTATATGTGGTATGATTATGGCCACTAAAATCCCACAAAGCCCCAAAACCAAATACGAAGAAATTATCTGCGATGCAGATTTGGATTATTTGGGTAGGGAAGATTTTTATTCTATTGGAGATAGCCTGTTTAAGGAATTAGTAGAATACAATTCCCTTCAGGATGTTCGTACTTGGAATAGGATACAAGTATCTTTCTTAGGTAAGCACAGTTATTTTACTCGTACAAATAAGGAACGAAGACAACCTAAAAAACAAGCTTTTCTCAATGATTTAATAGAATTAGTAGCAACGTATTAAATTTATTTGAAAATGCTACTTTTCGACTATACTTTATGTTAAAAAATGGAATTTAGCTTTAGCTAAATTCCATTTTTTGTGCCTTGTTTGATCAGAAAAATGATTATTTTATCTCCAGAAGCCAATTTATAACGAGGCACTTATTCAAATTATTAAGTAGATCGAATGCGACAATTATAATTCTAGTTGGTATTGATCATCAATAATTCCTAGTCATTCTTTCTTCTAGCATCCATGATCAAGGACTGATTACCCGCTTCCATAATTTCTATCAGACCTGGACATTCCTTCTTCACTTGTTTCCAAACATCAGCAGGATTATTTTCAGTGATAGCCTTAGGATATTTGGTTTTTAATTCAGCCATGCATCTGTCAAATTTTTCTGTAGCTAAATCTACTTTTGATTTTACCCTAAGAATACCATTCTTATCATCTTTCTGATGTTCACGTTTGATTTCTGTATTCAAATAAACTAATTCATTAGAGCAGAAACAGATTTTATTGGCTAATTCTCTAGATGAAAGCATACTACCTTCTTCAGCCATTTCCATATCATCATAAACTTTGACGGCTGGGTATTCGAGCTCAATTTTTTCTTCAGCTTTAGTTTCTCCCTTGTCTGTCATGTTTTTTACAGGAGAAGGAACAGAAGGTATCTGATTTTTTTGCGAGCAAGCAGCAGTAAGAAATACAACTGCAAATATCATTGTCCATTTCATCATAATTCAGTATGTTTTTATAGTAATACGCAATTGAATAATATATTTCGTATTGGATATGTTTACTCATTAGTGAGATGACGAGGCACAAAACACAGTCGTAGCCATAGCTACGACGAGTATTTATAACGAAGTAATCTTGCGAATGAGTCCATTTATATACGAAAAGTATTATTCAATTGCATATAATATAGTATGTTTCTATCCCAAAGTTACAAATAAACCAAAAAGACTTCCAAAATATAAATACTTTGGAAGTCTTTCTTATTAGAAAATGGAAAATTAATTAGTTTACTCCCATACTTTCCACTATCCTAGCATAACCTGGGCAATTTCTAGTTAGAGCAGCTGTTGCTTTAGCTTCTTGTGCTTCATCTCCATCAATTCCAGGGTACTTAGCTTGCAATGCAGTGATACATGTTCCCATTTTCTCAGCCTTAGGTGCCATTTCTGTTGTTAACGCTAGTAAGTCCTCAGTTTTTTCAGCAGCAGTTAATGCTTTCTGCTTCTCTAGGATATTAATTAAGTCATTAGTACAGTCACACATTTCTTTAGCCATAGCATCAAAATCGATACCTGTAGAAACTTCTGGTGTAGTAGTGTCTCCTTCATCAACAGAAGCTTTTTTCTTACATCCAACTAATGCTGCAGTAGCAAACATGATAATAAATAAATACTTAAATGATTTCATCTTAATATTGTCTAAAAGTTTATAATTAAATAACTAGAGATTATAGCTTGTATACTTGCTATGCTCACTATACAAAAGTAAAGTTTATTTTTAGAAATAGATGAAGATTATGAGTACTCATTTTTATTTGTTATGAATTATTTTGTTAATGCTCTATTTTTAAAATCAATCAAGCAATTAACTATTCATCATGGCATATGACGACAAATACTCATCCGTTTTTCACAGAAAGTGAACTTTAAAGAACTTATTTTTTGTGAAATCCTTAATTTTTGTTAAATTGATTTTTGTTTAAAATTATTGATTTACCTTAGCATTTAATTAAAAATATATTCAATATGAAAAATGTAGTTTTACTATTTATTTGTGTGTTATGTTATAGCACAACCTCTTTTGCACAGTGTGTGCCTGATGGTGATTTACCATCTGATTTTGTTGGAATATCTCCATTAGCAGATTCACAGGAACCTTGTGATACACTAGTTCCTACGGAAGAAGCTATTGTTGGTATGCCATATCAGACTACCATAACGGTATTTATTCCTGCTGAAGTAAGTGGAATTACCTTAACTTCTGTAGGTTTAGAACCTGCTGATGCTGAAAATCCAGGTATTACAGGTTTGCCAGAAGGCTTAACTTTTATTTGTAATCCTCCTACTTGTTTATTTGAAGCAGGTGTACCAGGATGTGTGAGTATAGAAGGAACGACTGATGTAGCAGTAGGTCTTTATGATTTACTAATTACGGCAGATGTTGTGACAACTCTTATAAGTGGACAAATTCGTTTCCCACTTCCTGATGATCCAAACACAATAGAAGGTATTCTTGGTGGATTAGGTTTTAATTTCCCAGAGTGTCCATACCAGATTTCTGTAACAGACGGAACAGCTAACGAAGAATTATTCTTATCTAAGGTAGAATTGGGACAAAACAATCCTAATCCATTTACAGGTGTGACGAATATTCCAGTAACTGCTGAAACAGGAAATTATAATTTCTCTGTTTTCAATACAATAGGAGAATTGGTACATTCTAAGGATATGTATTTGAGTGGAACAGGAACTATCCAATTCGATGCTTCAAACTTCGATACAGGTGTTTATTTCTATAAACTTTCTAATGAATTAGGAAGTACTACTAAAAGAATGGTAGTAAGATAATGATGTATCTTTAGTTTCAGTTAAATGAAACACATCAAAAAAACCCGATGCAAGAAATTGCATCGGGTTTTTTAATGATATAAACTTTATAAACATTAAAGTAGTTAAACTTCCTTCAAAATCAAATCTTTCACCGCTTCTATCCATTTAGGATGGTCGTTCAAACTATCTACCAAGTCTATATGCTCTCCTCCTTTTTCTTCAAATTCTTCTTGGTATTCTACTTTGACTTCTATCGTCGTTTCCAAACAATCTGATACAAATGCAGGACAAAAGACAAGCATTCTTTTTTTACCTTCTTTAGCGAGCTCTTCTATTACATCACTGGTATAAGGCTGCACCCAAGGATCTCGTCCTAGTCTGGATTGGAAACAGTTAGAATATTGTCCTTCCTTCAGACCCATTTTTTTGACTATAGCACGAGTAGTTGCAAAACAATGAGCAGAATAGCAATATCTATTTTTATTGGTCAGTGTATCACAGCAGCCATCTTTCAAACAATGATCACAAGTATCTGATTTTTTGATCTGTCGCTTAGGTAAACCATGATAACTAAACAAGAAATGATCATAAGAATCTAAATCATGTTTTTTGGCATTATCTACGAATACATCTATCATAGGTTCATAATCATAAAACGAACCAATGAATTTAAGCGGAACAGTATTGAATTTACTACTGACTACTCGCATCACTTCTTCATGCACAGATCCTGTAGAAGCAGAGGCATAATGAGGAAATAATGGCAAAACGATGATTTCCTTTACATTATTGGACATGAGATCGTCTATCATATTGGGAATAGACGGACTTTGATAACGCATAGCAAGCCTAACCTCAAAATCATCTCCTAATAATTCTTGTACTCCATCTGCCAATTTTTTTCCATAATATTTGAGTGGAGAACCATTTTCTGTCCAAAGCATCTGATACAACTTTGAAGCACTTCCAGATCTGAAAGGAGCGATAATGCCTCTCACCAAGATATTTCGAGAAAGCCAAGGAATATCTATTACTCTTTTATCCAAAAGGAATTCTTTGAGATATTTATATACATCTCCTCTGGAAGGAGAATCAGGCGTACCTAAATTAACCAACAAAACCCCTATTTTACCTTCTAAAGCCATATTGAACTTGTATTTTTGTTCCTATTTATTAATAAACACGTCTAAGAACAGAGTGTTTAGCGTTTGCTAAGATTTTAATTTTTAGTAGTGTATTAAACTTTATTACGAATAATTGATTATAGCCAAATCGACCTTTTAAAAATCTACTGTGTTATTTCCCTCAACCGTAGCTAAGGCTACGATTTTCGAAAAATGCCTTGTTTATTTCCAAAACCTCTAATTTGTCTCTTATAAAAAACTATTCGTAATAAAGTCTATTAAGGTAGGCATCTCTTTTGTCAAACAATAGCAGACCTTTGAAATTTGGCAATGTATTGAAAATCAAATTATTCAGTTTTTCAATAATAAGAAAAGCTCAAAGGTCTTAATATTTACGTCTAATTTTCAAATGAATTATTAAATTCCCAGCAAACTCCTACTAAATTAGCTGCGAAATTAATAAGCTGAATACTTTTTCTTGTCATAATTTTGCCATAAGAAATACCCCCCAACTGATTCAAGCACTGATTTATTACCTTTTTTTATTTAATGACTTCTGAATAATGACTTAAAGTTGAGTTAAATGAGCATAAAATAGCTTTTTTACTTAACTAAAATAGAAATTTGTATTGTCATATAATTAAAATAACTAATTTGGCTTATTATGAAATTCAAGTATTTGATTGTTAGTTGATTACCTTGTTTTGTATGAATTGGATACTTATGGAATGGTGAAGAAAGTAGTCACAATTTAAAACTTTATATATATTAAAAATACAATACATTAAATTTCCTACATCTTTTTTTCAAATATATCATCCGTATATTTGAAACATGATTCTTGCAGGAAATCAAATGAATAATAATTGAAGAAATTTTACAAAATCTTTTGCTATGCTGATCAATACAAAATTTTTAAATGTGCTTTTTCTGGTACTTCTTTTTTCTTTTAGTGCGATGGCACAAGGAGAAAAGACAGAAAATAATGAGAATAACCGGCAAGGGGGCTGGTGGACTATTGGAATCAATGCGGGATCTTCCTACCAAACCAGTGATGTATGTAGTGAATATAATGGTTGGGGAATGGGATTGACTCTAGCCAAAAATCTGTATTACAGGCCTGGAGCTTTTTTAGCATTTGATCTTAGAGGAAGATTACTATATGCTAATCAGAAAGGACAGGATTGGGAACGATCTACTGGTTTGCAATTCAATCAAGCTCTAAATGGTAATGATACTAGGGATTTTTCCATTGGAAATAGCCTAAATTACTATGATCCATTAGCACTTGAGCCTTCTCATTATTATGCCAATCATAGAACAGATTTACTGGAACTAGGATTAGAAGGAGTCATCAACCTAAATCGTCTAAAAGAAAAGACGAATGTCATCGTGAATCTATATGGCGGATTGAACTTGGATTGGTATAAGACAAGAATCAATCAATCTAATGATAGGAATTCAAGATTTGAGTATGATTATAGTACTATCCCTACGACAGATAGAAGCTCTACTACATCTGCATTGAATAGCATAATGGATGATAGCTACGAAACAGTAGCAGATGGTTTCGATAAGGAATATGGTACATTTACTTGGATGCCTTCAGCAGGACTTGAATTAGGATATCAGTTTACTCCTCGCTTTTCCATGGTACTAGGACATAAGGTTACTTGGTCCAGAGCAGACATCATGGATGGACAGCAATGGAATAATGATAATACTGCTACAGGTAATAATGATTTGTATCACTATACACATCTAGGTTTGAGATGGATTATTGAGCCAGGAGAAAAGACAATAGAACCTCCAATAATTAGGATCATCAAGCCGCAGCCATTGCCACATGCTACACAGGTAGCTTATGTACAGGTGAAGGCAGAAATAGAAAATGTACAAAGTGCATCCAATGTGAACTGTACATTTAACGGAAATAATTTTAATAATTTCAATTTCAATCCAAAATCAGAGAATTTTGCCTGTAACCTTAATTTAGTTCCAGGTAGAAACGTATTGGTGATTAATGCTACTAATATGGCAGGACAGGATACAGAGGATGTAGTTATTATTTATAATGAACCTGTGATTCCACCTACGCCAGATAGGATACCTCCTGTAGTGAATATTACTAGACCATCTTCATCAGGAACTACAGTTGCTAATCCTTCTTATAATTTGAATGCGATAGTGAAGCATGTAGATAGCAGAAACAATATCAGATTCACATTGAATGGTTCTACCGTAAGTAATTATTCATACAGCTTTAGTACGGATCAGTTAGAAGCAACATTGGCATTACAGCCAGGAAGGAATACCGTTAAAATTACAGGAACAAATAGCGATGGAGCTGATTCTGATCAGACGATCATCATCTATGAGGCAGCAGAAGTTTCATGCCCAGAGCCAGCAGTGAACATTAGTAGTTTAAGTACGCCTTCCGGACGTAATAGAGATATGAAATTGGCTGCCATAGTACGCTATGTGAATAAGAAGAGTCAAATCAACCTATATCTGAATGGAAACAGAGTGAGTAACTTTGCGTTCAATCCTTCTAATGGAAGTGTAACGGCTACCTTGCAGGCGAAAAACGGTACTAATAATGTAAGGTTGGTAGCTAATACAGATTGTGGAAGAGATGAAGATGTAGATAATGTTAATTATACAGCTCCATCTAATCCTGGAACACCTGCACCATGCCCTAATCCTACAGTAAATATTGATAATATAAGTGTTCCTGTGGCTACAAACGCTAATAATGCTAAGAGTACACTGAATGCTACGACGAGGAATGTATCAAGAAAAAACCAAATCCAGTTATATGTTAATGGAAATAGAACGTATAGCTTTAGCTTCAATGCTTCATCTGGAACTATTAGTGCTACTTTGAATCTGAAGGAAGGTAATAATAACGTAAAGGTATCTGTAAGTACGAATTGTGGCAATGATCAAGATTCACAAAATGTTTCCTTTTCATCAACGACGACACCAAATCCTTCAGTGCAGCCTCCATTAGTAGATATATCTACACCTAATAATGGTATTACTACATCCAGCTCAACTGTAAAGATAGTTGCTTCTGTGAAGTATGTAGATGGTAAAAATAATATTAAAGTAACCTTGAATGGTGTGAATTATACTAGCTTTAGTTATAATAGTAACACTAAGGTATTGACAATGAATAATACGCCTATTAGATTGGGTAGTAATATTATTGAAATAAAGGCGACAAATAATGCAGGTACAGATTCTGATGATGTAACAATTATCAGAGAAGACAACACTCCTGCACCATGTCCTAATCCTACAGTAAATATTGATAATATAAGTATACCTGCGGCTACGCCAATGAGTCCTAATAATGCGAAGAGTACATTAATGGCTACAGCTACTAATGTGACTTCTAAAAACCAGATAACACTGACAGTGAATGGTTCTAATATCAATAATTTCACATTTAATGCAGCTTCTGGTATTATTACGTCAAGCTTGGATTTTATAAAGGGGAATAATGTTATTAAAATAATTGTAACGACAAACTGTGGCTCTGATCAAGATACAGATAATATAGATTTCAGTACGCAAGCACCTACACCAAAGCCGGTAGTGAATATCACGAAGCCAAGTAATAATGCATCGTTCAATACTTCTACTACGCAGCTTTCTGCTACAGTGAAGAACGTAACGAAGAAGAAAGACGTTATCGTAAAAGTGAACGGAGAGCTACAGACGAGTTTTGCATTCAATGCGAATACTGGTTTAGTAACTGCTACGATTAAATTGAATGAAGGTAGGAATACGATAATTGTATCAGCATCTAATGTGTCTGGTTCTGATAGTGATTCTAAGTCAGTAACTTATGTGAAACCAGTGACTATACCAAAGCCGGTAGTAAATATTACGAAGCCAAGCAATAATGCATCATTCAATATACCTTCTACGCAGCTTTCTGCTACAGTTAAAAATGTAACGAAGAAGAAAGATATTGTGGTAAAAGTGAACGGACAGTTACAAACGAGTTTTGCATTCAATGGGAGTTCTGGTTTGGTGACATCTACGATTAGATTGAATGAAGGTAGGAATACGATAATTGTATCGGCATCTAATGTGTCTGGTTCTGATAGTGATTCTAAGTCAGTAACTTATGTGAAACCATCACAGCCAAAACCACCAGTAGTTACGATTACGAAGCCAACTAATAAATCTACGGTAAAGACGAATAAGGTGAATTTGGTTGCTACAGTAAAGAATGTGACTAAGAAAAGTGATGTGACTGTAAAGCTGAATGGAGCTAGCATCAGTAACTTTAATTTCTCTGGTACATCTGTTACTGCATTATTGACGATTAAGGAAGGCAATAATAGAATAGTGGTTATAGGAAATAATACAGATGGACAGGATCAAGCTTCTGTAACGGTAAAATATGTGAAAGCTACGCCTCCTCCTACTGTTAATATTACTAAGCCTGCTAAAACGGTAAGAGTAATAAAACCTGCTTTTGTAGTGAAGGCTACGCTGACTAATGTAGCAGTAAAAAAGGATGTCAAATTTACATTGAATGGAAAAAATATAACAGTATTTACTTATAATTCTACTACGGGTAAATTGACTGCTACGATCAGATTGAAGAGTGGTAAAAATACGATAGTAGTGACTGGTGTGAATAGTGCTGGACAAGATTCTGATACGAAGATAGTCAACTATGTTGCAGTGGCTAAGCCAAAGATAGAAATACAAAATATTTCTATTCCTGCAGCTACTCCAATGAGTCCTAATAATGCGAAGAGTTCATTAACAGCAAAGGCTACAGGTGTGGCAGCGAAGAAGGATATTCTCTTAAAAGTAAATAATGTAAAAATCACTAATTTTACCTTTAATAAAACTACAGGGATAATTACTTCCCAACTTGATTTTGTAAAAGGTAAGAATACGATATTCATCGAAGTGAAAAACGCAGCAGGAACTACATCTGCAGAGGATGAAGTGAACTTCTAAAATGTATGACCTATTGTTTAAAGTAAAGATTAAAAAATCCTCGCCATTTGGCGAGGATTTTTTTGTTTACTCCTTTATTCTAATTTCAATTATCTTATCATTATCATCGTAAACCAAAAGAAATTCATTGCCAACCATTTCTGGATTTGCTCCTGGAGGACCTTCTAAATCTTCCATAGATTCTAGCATATTGTCAGGTACCTTTATACGTTTTTCCTTTTCTATTTCAGGTAATTGACTGACCATAATTAGAATGATTTCTCCCTTTTTATTACTGAATGCGTACTCATTAGATGCTGCATAGACCGCACAGCCTTCATAGGTTACCGTTTTTGTTTTGGCATCATCTATAGGAGCTAATCTAGCCTGAGTAGTTGAGGTATCTGAAGTAATAATCTCAGAGGGAATGGAATCTGCTTTCATGTCTGCTGGTCGAGGAATATTGATATCTCCTGTAGAGCTATCGATAAGGCAACTCGACAAGATACCTGCTAAAAATAAGCAAGTAATCATCGTGATTAAAGTGCGTTTTTTCATAATACGAATCGTTTTATTATAGTAATCTATGATTTAAATTGGTATTATTTAGAATAAGAATGGAAATTTCTTGCCATTCATTTCAATTTTTATTCTGCTGAATTATTTTTTTGATTTGAAATGAGTAGTATACCAAACGCGTTTTTCCTTGGCCAAGATACGTAATCCAGTATCGTCGCCAAGTGGATAAAAGGAAGAATTTCTACGGGATTTACTGAAGGTGGGATACCATATTTTTCTTGGTGTGTTTTGCTGTTTCTACTAGTGCATCATCTTGAAAAGCTCACGAAAAATATAGAACCTACGCCATATTCAGATTCAACCCATATTTTTCCTTGCATTTTTTCTATTATCTTTTTGCAGGATGCTAATCCTATTCCATTTCCTGCGATTTCATTTTTACTATGTAATCTATTGAAAATGCCAAAGATATTTTCTAACTCATTATTAGGTATTCCAATTCCATTATCTGAAATAGATATAGTGATGTTTTCATTTGTTTTTATAAAATCGATAGCAATTATAGGCGTTTCCTCTTTCTTCCTAAATTTAATGGCATTAGCAATCAGATGCTGAAATAACTGAATAGCTAGAATTTTTGACATTTTAATTTGAGGCAGATTATCTTTGATTTTAATATTTGCCTTAGATTGTGAAATGAGGAATTTAAGATTATTTGAAACTTCAGAAAATATTTTGTTGAGTTCAATCGGTTCAGTTTCCTTTATTTCTTTTTCTAAGGAGGCATATTCTAATAAACCATCTAGCATTTGCTCCATATTTCCTACTCCTACATTGATGAATTTCATACACTCTTTATCGTTTCCATCGATTTTTCCATCTAAACTTTTATCTAATAGTTTAATAAAAGAACTGACCATTCTCAAGGGTTCTTTTAGATGGTGTGAAGTAGCATAGGCAAATGAAGTGAGATCTTTATTTTTTTCTTCTATAAGTTTATTTTGTTCTATGAGCAGTTTGTTTTTGTCTTGGAGTTGAATTTCTTTATCATGAGTTTCTACCCTATTAGAGTATCTATTTCTCGCTAAAATATAAGTAAATGATATGATGGCAAGGGCTTCTATAATACGGAGTAGATGGACAAGAAAACTCTCTGGCTTAATAAGATTAAGAATAGTGATGATAATAAATAGACCAATATTGATGTATAGTTTGTTTTTAATATCTGTCTCAAAAAACAAATTGATAATACAAATACAAATAGCAAATGCTATCATTTCTCCACGAGCATAAGCATTGATAAAAGAGAAAGGAATAATTGAAATATAAACTATTGATAGGCAAATTAAGGCATTAGTCCCTAAACTAGCTTTAGGTTTGAGGGATATGAACTTAAATTTAGCATTGAGTAAAGGGATGAAAAAGAGAGCCATTAGTAAATGAATATATACTAATATGAGATAGCTGTAGTCTCTTTGGAATACACCGTTTTTCCACCTTAAATAATCCATGATCATCAAAATAAAAAAGAAGGTAATACAAATGATTGAAGTGGCAAAAGCACTTCTTTCATTGTATTCTTGTAATTTTAAATTTAAGGTGTCTTGAAATGAAGTCTCCTTCATATTTTATTTTTATAAATTACCAATATCCTAGTTTTCTTAGGTACTTGCTTGTTGTTTCATCTTTGTTGCTAGTTCTTCTCCAAGATATTTATCAATGACATTATGTAGCCAATAAATAACTGGTGTTAAGACAGTTGCCATTAAGAATTTGTAAATATAGTTATTAAAACCGACAGCAAGAAACATAGCCAAAGGCCAAGGGCTTCCATTTCCTTCAAATATTCGAGGTCCTAAATAAAAAGCAATAAACAAGACCACAAAACTATCAATGAACTGAGAAACTAGGGTAGAGCCAGTAGCTCTCGCCCAAACTTTTCCTTCTCCAGTTATTTTTTTGATTTTATGAAAAATAAATACATCGACTACTTGTCCTATCAAGAAGGCGACTAAAGATCCGACGATGATCAATAAACCTTGTCCAAAGATACTCTTAAAAGCGTGTTGCATATTTGGGACATCGTAGGGTTGATAGCTTTCCACCCACCAATCTGCTGGAGATAAAGCGATGGCAGCATAAACCATAACGAAGGCATAGGAAATCAATCCTACAGTAAAATAAGATAAAAAACGAACACCTTTTTCACCATAATATTCATTGATGACATCTGTCATGATGAACACGACTGGCCATAATAATACACCTGCCGTATACGTCAACGAAACGGTTTCTCCTAATAACTCGTATTCAAAAGGCTGGAATCCTAGCGTAGTTTCCAATTGGAATATCTTGACTCCAATAAACTCGGCTATCAAGGCATTGGCAATGAAAAAACCGCCTAGAATAATGAATAATTGAGTGGCTTTATTATCTATGATATGCTTCATCTGATATTTTTATTTACCCGCAAATTACTCAATTATAGTAAAAAATGATAATTACTATTATGTATAAATAAATATAGGATGTGTGTAGAGTTTACGCTAAACTGATTTCTATTTTTTCATAAATAATTCTTTTAAAATATTCAAGTCAATTTTTTATCAAATTCTATAAAATATTTCCTTTGCCATTTTTGAGTTTTTTCTGCTTGTTTATTGTTTGGAATATCCCAACTTGGATAGACTCTAAAATCTCTTTTTTCATCTTTTTTGGACGAGGATATAATTCCGTTTTTAATAAGGACTGATTTTGGTAGGATAAATTGTCCAATTCTATGGTCTTTTATGACATGTATAACATATAAATCAATTAGATCAGTTTCATTAAAGTTCAGTAATACCATTTCTATATCTCTTCCAAAAGTTACAAATTGTCCAATTTTTTTGGTGTAATTTTAGCATTTCTGCAAATAATATTAAGTTCATTTAATTTAAAGTTATAGTCTTTGTATGCTTTTCCTTCTGATTCGATTACTACATCTGAAATGATAAGAGAACAATTATCGTAAGCGGTTTCTTTGATTTTTTGTAATTCTTTATTGAGGTTGTTCATTTTAAAATCTTCATTGTTTATAGTAATAAAACTAAACAAAAGGATTGGATTATATCTAGCGATAATATATAATTTTGTCTTGGTACTTATCGATTTTTAGATATCTTAAATTTAGTCCCACAATTTGGACATTCACATTTTTTATCATTTTTTTGTTCTTTCTCTTCTTGAATCTTTTCAATAAATGCAGAACTTATAATTCCTGTAGGCAATGCAATAAAACCAATTCCTATTAATGCTATTATTGCACTTAATAATTTTCCTAATGCAGTTACTGGATAAATATCACCATAACCAACAGTAGTTAGGGTAGCAACTGCCCACCATAATGAATGACCAATACTCGAAAATTTATCTGGTTGTGCTTCATTTTCAACATAATACATTAGTGTGGACGATATCAGAAGAAGAATGAAAGCAATAAATAGAGTAATGATTAAATGAGTTTTTGTTTCTTTTAAAACTTGATTAATAGTTGTTATTGATTTTGAAAATCGACCAAATTTAAATATTTTTAGTAACCTTAATAATCGTAAAATTCTCATAATCCTTAAATCAATTGGAAACATCATTGGAAGGTAAAATGGTAATATCGCCAATAAATCTATCAGACCAAGAGGAGAAGTAATGAACTTTAATCGACTGAATTTTAAATCTTTATTTAAGTTAGATACCCAAAGTCTTAAAACGTATTCAATTGTAAATACAATTACAGAAAATATTTCTATAATTTGGAAAACATATTGATACTTTAATTTCAACCCTTCATATGATTCAAGAATTAAAGCAATTACATTAAGGATTATTAAGCCATAAATGAATTTTATGACAGTTTTGTTTTCATGAAGTAAATTGTAAATTTTATTTTTCAATTCTTTTGATTTTAGCAATGTTTAAATAGTACTCCCTAGAGTTCTAGAGTTCGTCAAAAAAGTAGACACTAAGATAAGTTAAAAGTATAATGATTACATTTAAAAAATTTATCTAATGTCAAGACGAAGAAAACAGTATAGTAAGGAAGAGAAATTGGAAGTGGTAAAGTTGAGTTTGGAGGACAAAGAATCAATAAAAGAACTTGCAGTTCGCTTTGAAGTAAGCGAGAATACGATATATAATTGGCGGAGTAAATATCTGAAGGATGGCGATTCTTCATTTCCAGGGAAAGGGAATAAGGTGATGACTGAATCGGAACGTAGGATAGATGAATTGGAAA
>JBNMOV010000035.1:0-18806 GCA_051275765.1 Maribacter sp.
TGTTTATCATGATGTCGATTAATTTAATTTATCAACATTGGGTCCATACTGAAGCTGTTAAAGAACTGCCTCGATTTTACGAAGCAATTTTTAATACACCATCACATCACAGAGTACATCATGCTTCCCAAGCTAGATATCTTGATAGAAATCATGGAGGATTGCTTATTATTTGGGATAAAATATTTGGATCATTTTCAGAAGAGAAAGATTTTGACAAGCCCAAATATGGCTTAACAAGTGACATAGGTTCAAATAACTGGATATATGTTGCAACACACGAATATGGGGCAATCTGGTACGATGTAAGACGAGCTAATAAATTCGTAGATAAATTGAAGTATATTTTCTATTCTCCAGGCTGGAGCCATGATGGACCGGATTTAAGAGCGAAGACTTTGAGAAATCAAGTTAAGAAGTAATATCAAAATAATTTCCGTTTTTATCTGCTGCTTTTCCCGAATCACTGCGTTAAAAAGCCTCGTGATAGCTATGGCTATCCCTACGTTTTTTGCCTTGTTATTCAAAAAAATCATCTAGCTAAAATTAGGAAACTATTTCAATCCTACTACTTAATAAGTAATTGGCGATGTAAGGTTTTCATTATATTTCTATAAAAATACGGGTTCTTTGACAATTTTTACAAATCATTGATTAAACGCGAAAACTCTTTGTGATTACGAGTTTCTAACTCGTTCAGTTCACAAGAACTGACTATATCACTATCTATCAACATATACATGAAATATCAATTTAAATCCTTGTCATAAATTATTTATTGAATTTCAAATATAAGATAGAATTTTTTAATATTTGGGTAGTGTGTTGCTTTTTCAGTTCTGCGAACTGAGCGAGTTAAAAACTCGCTGACACTGCGACGAAGAAAGAGTCTTCGCCGAACGGGGATGATTCTGCGTTGCGTAATCTATTCAGCATATTTAGATTAAAATGAAATAGTAACTGTTAAAATATTGCTCTATGGTCAGTTCTGCAACCTGAGATTAGCCATAGATGAACTATCTCGTACCTTTTTAAATTCCATCTTAAATGCAAATCGTGTTCCTATATTCTTGCCATTTTTCATAGCAGATTTTTTAACTACAATTTGCTCACCTATTTCCATAAGATATTTTTCATGAGCTTTATCTGCTGTTCTTACTTTTATTGATTTGATTGTTCTATCTTTTCCTATGTCAAGAGCTATTATTCCTTTCCCTTGAAGATCGACCTTATATTTATTTTCAATTTCCTTAATTTTTTGGTTCAACCAAGCATTTTGCTTCTGTAAATCAAATTGAAACTTAGGCATTTTATCAGTAAAAATAGCATACTCTTCGCCATCTTCAAAATAATTTTTCATAGATTGGATTACTTTACCTTTTTTATAAACTACAATTTCTTTCAATTGTCCATTTGGATAATATTCTTTTTCCTCTCCATGATATTTAACTTTGTAATTCTTCAATTCTTCTTCAAATAATTTTACTGAATCATAAGGCTTTTTTGAATAAAACCCAATACTAAATTTAATACTTCCATCTTCGTAGTAATCCTTATATTCATAAGAATTCTTTTCACTTAATTGAATTATTTCCGATGTTTGACAATATACAATTGTTGATATAAATGCTAATAATATTGTACAATATGTTATCCTTTTCATTGAAGTTCTATTATTTAAAATATTCTATAAAACAATTGCCAGCCAGAGCAATACTCCAACTGGCAACTGTTCATTGTTTACTGCTAACCACTATATCTCCTTAGCCACCACAACCTCAACCCAACCACCAGGTTGTCTCGCAGAAATCGTATTATCATACATCGCTTCACAAGAAATCGATGGCAAATAAAATCTTCCTTGATAAGCTGCATTCAATTGGATGATATACTTATGTGTTTTACCAGAATTGATATCGAAATAAGAATAGATTCTATCATCTCTGATGTCTTGGTATTCTGGCTTATCGCCTTTCGTAGAACCAATCGCATCCATCCTTGAATTCGTGATTTCCCAACCAGATGGAAATATCTGTGTCAATGCCATTTCTTCGTATCTTCTGCCGCTTTTGCTAGGATTCGTGATGGATACTTCCGCTACGAAATCTGTTCCTTGCTTCAATTGGCTAGGATCGATAACTTTTCCTTCTGCGTCTTTGTATTCTACGCTGACTTTCAAGTTATTTTCTGCTGCAGTTTGATCGCCGGTGAGTGGTCTTCCCGTCAAAATCAACCTTGCATATAACATTCCGCTAGAAGTGTTTTTCATGCTCAGTTTTTTTTCTCCACCTTCTACAGATAAATCCATATTCGCCACAGGCAAACTTGAACCTGCATTGGTGTTTTTGCCATTCACAGCATAGGTAAATGTGAATTTCTTCCCTACTCCACTGCCACCTACGAATTTTCCTACACCCAAAAGTGCATAAGCTGTCGTTTGTGTGCTGTGCCATCTGTCTTGGCTGAGACTTGTAGATATGTCTTTCACGATTTCTGCGGCTCCTTTTTTATCGCCAATAGATACCATCGTTTCCAATATCATCGCTTTATCTCTCAATCCAGAACCATAGGTATAGCTCAATTCTTGGTAATCTTCGATTTCTGTATCTAATCCAGCTACTATTTTATTGGCAACATCTGTGTTTCCTGTCAAACCATAAGCTGCAGCTAATCGCCACTTGGATTGATCGCTTAATCCTTTAGTATTTCGTAAGCGATTCATCGCTCCTTTTTCTGGACTTCCAGCCAATGCTAATGTGAATAAACGATAGGCTTGCATCAAGTCATTATTATTATAATGTCCATGATCTCTGGATCCACCTCCTTTAAACGACCAACTTCTAGCGTCTTTTTGCTGATGTTTAGTCCATTTTGATAGCATATTTCCTGGTATGGCATATCCTAGTTTTTTGGCTTCTATCATGAAATGTCCTGCGTAATTGGATCCCCATTCGCTAGCTTCTGAATCGCCTGGCCAGTAGGAAAATCCGCCACTAGATACTTGAAACAGTTTCAATCTATCCAATGTCGCTTGAATGTTTTCTGGTATTTTCTTCTTTTGTTCTTCGTTCAACTCCATAAGCTTACTCACGTATAATTGAGGAAAACCAGAAGAAGTCGTCTGCTCTATACATCCGTGCGGATAACGAATCAGATAGTCCAATCTTTTACCTAAATCGATAGGTGGAATATTAGATACTTCCAATATGCCTTCATTCGTGCCATTCATTCCTAATGGAGAAAATGTCTTATTCCAAGATTCGCCTGCTTCCAATATTTCGCTGTATACATCTGTCACGTATGGGTTAGGATTACGAACTTGTATCTCAATTTCTTGTGTAGCAGTTTCGCCTCCACCTTTAGCAATGACTTTTATTTTAGCAATACCTACGTTCTCTTTTATCTTGATATTGAAATCTACTATCTGATCGCCTATTTTGGAGAAGCGGATAGTTTGAGGATTTTCTCCTGTTATTTCTATCAAATCACTGGTTTCTAGTGTGACGGTTACGTCCTTCACTTTCTTATCCATTGCGAATACATTCACAGGTAATTTCAATTCTTCTCCAGGTCCTAATACTCTAGGCAACGTCGCCAAAACCATGAGTGGTTTTCTAACTGGCGTAGTTACTTCTGCGTTTCCATATGCTCCTTCATTCGCAGCTACGACCATCGTTCTTACAGAACCTACATAATTAGGCATCATGATTTTGTGTGTCGCTTTTCTGCCTCGTTTGAGGTAGAATGGTCCTAAGTGATGAACTACTGGTTTGAATCGCTGTGCTTGGTTTGCTCCTTTCTTCTTTTTGCCATCAGCACCACCACCTACACTCAATATTCTTTCCAAATCTCCACCATATGCACCTAATACATAATCATACATATCCCAAGTTTTAACACCTAATGCCTCTCTAGCATAGAATGTATTCCAAGGGTCTGGCGTATTGAAACGAGTTAAATCTAATAATCCTTCATCCACTACGGCAATGGTGTAAGCCATTGGTTTGCCATTAGTTTCCTTCACTTCTACTGTGAATTCTTTTTCTGGTTGCAATTCAGAAGCCATTTTGATTTCTGGTTTTAACTGCGTCTTTGGATCAACAACTTTTATTGGTACTACGCCATACATTCTTATTGGCAAATCATTATTGGTCTGTGCGTGTGGCTGTGTCAATGTAACGTGTGCATAAATATTCGGTGTCCATGTTTCTTTACTTGTTATTTTGACAGTATTATCGCCTTCTTTTAGATCAAACCACTTAGATTCTAGTACTCTTGAGCCATTTTCTATCGTCAATAATCCTCTAGATACTTCTGTGGATGGAATGCTTAGTTTCACTACATCGCCTACTTTGTATTCTTGCTTATCTGATGTAAATTGAAGCATAGCTGCAGATTTATTTTCGCCTTCGCCATCTTCATCCCAAGGATAACCTGCATAGAAAACATCTCCTGTACAGTGTCCGCTTTCTTGATCACAAACTCTTACTAAGTATCTTCCCCAACGTTCTACTTTGAACTTAGCTTCTGCTTGTCCTTTACTATTCGTAGTCGTTTCTACTTTGGAAATTGCTCCATAATGTGTGGATGTGTTATAGCTAGTAAAATCCTGCTCATCTGCATCCCACCACCAAGACCAATTGACTCGATATACGCCTACTTTTAAGTTTCTATTTTTCGCTCCTGTTCCATCTGATGTAACTGAAGCTACGTCTATATTGTAATCTCTACCTACATCCAAACGCTTTTCACCATATTTATTCTTAGGAATACTTACGCCTGCATAGGTTTCATATGGACTGTATGAAATGCTGTAACTATCAGAACTAAAATCACCGCTTTTTTCAAATACACGAGTTTTGATTCCTGCTGTCAGTTTTCCTGGAGCAGAACCTTTCGCATCTAGTTTTACTGCGAAATCGCCTTTCCCATCTC
Source organism: Maribacter sp. (assembly GCA_051275765.1). Lineage (GTDB taxonomy): Bacteria > Bacteroidota > Bacteroidia > Chitinophagales > Saprospiraceae > JAHDCE01. The sequence continues at coordinate 4,936 of JBNMOV010000035.1, forward strand.
CATCCAATGACTGATCATAAACCACTACTGGCTCTGAACTAAATGACCTCGCAGGATCATCGAATGTATAATCATTAAATTTAGGAAAGCTAGTCGATTGCTCTCTGAATTGCATTTCTACCTTCGCTTTCAAATTTCCAGCAGGAGCTCCATGTAGCCATTTAGCTTCGATAGTTGCTTTGGCTTCTGTGTCTGATGCTAATAATTCTTCTGCACCAAAATCTACATTGATTTTTAAACGATTAGGTTTTACTGTTTCTATTTTCAATGTCTTCGTAAAGGTCGCTCCACCTACTTTTACTTTAGCAGACCAGTTTCCTGTAGGATCGTCTGATGATGTAGTAGTTGTGAAGTTGTAAATACCTCCTACGTTATCTGTCTTTACTGTCTTGTCTTGTAATTGACCTCTGGAATTATAGATTTCCATGCTAACTGGATGTCCGCTAGGCAATCTGTTTTCTTTGTCTTCTACCACGAAGTTTAGGAATAGAGTATCGCCTGGTCTCCAAACGCCACGTTCTCCATAAATATACCCTTTGATGCCTTCTTGTGTCACTGCTCCACTCACATCAAATTTACTCAATGAAAGAGAATTTCCATCTTTTACTTTTAGATAACCTCTTTCTTCGCCATTTTCAACTACGATAAAATAAGGATTTCTTTCAGATTCAAAATTGGCTTGTCCTTCTGAGTCTGTTTTGGTCGTTAATAATAATTGTTGTTGATAATCATATGCTTTGATCGTCGCTCCAGCTACTTTGTCTGTTGTTCTTAAATCTGAAACAGATACGAACATAGAACCATTGTTTCCTTTCTTGGCGACTAAACCTAAATTGGAAGCAAATACATTTCTTTTGACGAATTTATCTGTATTATAATAAGCTATTTTGCAAGGATTATCTCTATCTCTCCATGAATAATTATCGTAATATCCATTAGGGCCATAATAATATTGCATAATGGAATTGTCTTCCAAATCCATTTCTTCCTCGTCTTCTGCTAGCGTCAAACCATCGTTTTTATCATTGTTTTCATCGCCACAGAAATAATCTGTATATGATGGCATAAAACCAATTCTAATTTGATAAATCGCTCCTGGTTCATTGCGAATCAAGCTCTTTAAATCTACTGCATAACGTGTCCATTCGTTTTTGTCTGCATTAGGATTCAACTGATTCAAGACTACTTTTTCTCTGTGAATGATGCGACCAACTCTTTCTAATTGGTAATCGCCATCAATATCATTGGTTTGTAGAAATTGCAATAGATTATTTTCAAATATTTTGAATACTTCTATTTCTACTGCATTCAGATTAACTGCTTCGAATGGAAAAATCAAACCATCAGATTCTGGCATAATTACACCATTTCCTACTAGTTTAACACTAGGATTTGTTTCATCAAACTCGAATGTCCAAACACTAGGATCTGTCATCTTATCACCAATCGCATTCTGTATTCCAGCGAAAGCAGTCAAATTTTTCGTTCCTACCAATTTCCCAGAAGGATATACTTTTACTTGATTACCATCTACTGAAAATTTCAGCGTATTATTATAACTAGCAATACCAAAAAGTCCTTCTAGGTTTTGCTCTGTACTGATAGGGTCAGAAAATGTAAGTACGATATGTTGATCGCCACGCTTGACCAAACGAGCATTTATTACCTTGAAATCACCCATTGCAGGTACTTCAATTTCCTTATTGCCTTTCTCTGTAACAGAGATAGATTTTCCATTCCAACTAATATCCACAACAGATCCTGTGTTTCCACGTTGGATATCTGTTATTTTGAAACGGTATTCAGAAGGAGTGTTTCCTACTTCATATGAAACTGGAAGTTTCTTGCCTTTCTGACTAGCTTTTACAATATTTTTGACCTTTTCCAATTCCTCGACATCTATAAAATAGATGCTTCCTTCGACCTCTTGCTTCGACCAATCATCAGCATTGGCAGCATTGACACCATCTATTTCTACCGTAAAGAATTGCTCTCTTGTGCGAAAATTGAACTCGAATGTTTGTGCATCAGAAGGTACGTTCTCAAATAAACCTTTGATATTGACTTCTCCCTTATATTCCTGGGATGTCTTGAAATAATTACTAGGCTTGAAAGAAATCGTGCGATCATCCACCCAAACGGCTTCTCCGTCTACAGCAGGACTCAAGCTAAAAATACCTTTCTGGACTACGCCTCCTACATTTTCTTCGCTTGCCACAGGTGCATTGAAGCGAATTTTGATGTCATCTCCTCTGGAAACAACTCCAGAGGTAAACGCATATACGTATGCCCCTATTGAAGTAGGCATCTTTTTGGCACTATAATCCTTTTCATTACAGGAACTTAAGCTAAAAATTAATAGTGCAGGAATAAATATCCATTTAAAGTAGATATTTGTAGTTAGTAAAATTCTCATTATATTTGATTTTTTTGTAAGATAGTAGACTTTATTGTTAAAGTCTAAAGGTCTGGCTAATAAATTCTCTTGCGATTTTATAACAAATACTTTCATATGGCGTTTTTACCAATGTTTCCCCTAAATTTAGTGGTATTTCCTGATGAGAATCTCAACCTACATATATTCGAGCCTAAATATCGAGAATTAGTAGATGATTGTCTATTATTTGGAATCCCTATGATTGAAGGAGAACAAGTCCTAGAAATAGGAACAGAAGTACATCTGTATGAACTCTCTCAAAAATATCCTTCTGGAGAATCTGATATTAAAACCAAAGGGATTAGACGATTTAAGGTATTGAATTTTTATAAGAAAGCCCCTGATAAATTGTATAGTGCTGCTGATATTGAATACTTGGAAGATATTCAGGATGGAAATTATTTGGATGCTGAAGCGATTATTGGATTGATTGATGAATTATTCGTCTTGATGAAGATTGAGAAACTCTTTGAACATGATGCGAATCTTTTTCAAACATTCAGTATGGGGCATCATGTCGGTTTTTCTAGTGAACAAGAATATGAGTTATTGACATTGGATAAAGAATCTCAAAGACAGGGATTCATGAGATATCATTTGGAACAACTGATTCCTACCTTGAAGGAAATGAAACGCTTGGAAGAGCGTGTAAAGATGAATGGACATTTTAAAGATTTAAATAATTTACAGTGACCAGTAAACAGTATTTTGGTTCTTTTGCTACTTTTGACTTTGGGAAGTTGGATTGGAATAATAAAGTCATAATTTTGCTTCCATAAGTCCAGCAGACCTTATTTTGGTTACTGTAAACTGTAAAAATGTTACTATCTATACATTATTTGCCTTGTGTGCAATGGTTTTCTAAATTGGTTACAGGAGATGCTGTGATTGAACAATGGGAAAATTATTCTAAGGGGAGTTATCGAAATCGATGTCATATCATTGGAGCTAATGGCGTTTTGCCTTTGTCTATTCCTTTAGGAAAAGGTAAAAATCAGCAGATGTCTATTCGTGATGTGAAGATTTCTTATGAAAGTGATTGGCAGAAAATACATTGGCAAAGTATTCAATCTGCTTATGGAAATTCTCCTTTTTTTGAGTTTTATGCGGATAAATTAAAGGTGCATTTTGAAGAAAAGGAGGAGTTTCTTTTTGATTTTAATTTGGGATTGATTCAGACGATTATGGAACTAATGGGAATAGACGACTCTTGTATTTCTTTTTCTGATGAATTTGTGAAGAATCCTATTGCTGATTTTAGGAATGGCATTTCTCCTAAGGTTCAGAAGCAAATAGTTGATCCTCATTTTGAGGCAGTGAATTATGCTCAGGTTTTTTTGGAAAAGCATGATTTTTTGGGAAATATTAGTGTCTTGGACTTGTTGTTTTGTGCTGGTCCTGAGGGGCTTGGGATTTTGGAGGAGAGTTTTTTGGAGTAAGTATTAATTACTCAATAAACTACCAATATCTCTTTATGTGGTAATATTCCTTCTAAAAATTGTTGCAATCTAATTCTCTCACTAAAAATATTATCCAAAGAAATATCATTATTATCATCTAAAAAATTGATTTCCATTTTTGAAATTTCTTGATCATCTCTATCTAATATTCTTAATCCTGTATTTAAAATTTCTATTCTAGAGAAATCAGAAAGGCTAACCATTAATTTTGTTTTCTTGTATTCATTAATCAAGGCTAAATAATATTCCTTATCATTATATCTTATCGTTACAATAGGAGTATAAAAAACACCTTTCAAAGTGAACAAAATTCCTAACAAATAAATAGTCAATAATTTAACCGATAATGCTTGGTACCAGAATAAATGTAAAATAACCGTAATTAATAAAAATATACAACCACCCACCAAATAAATATTGATAATTTTTCTAGCATTATTCGTTTTAATCCAAAAAACGCCCCACTTAATAGCTTTTTCTATTACAGACACATTTCGATACACGATATTCTTATGTATGAGTACTCCTAAGATAAGGAGTTCCAAACCTAAAACAACCCACCAAAAGAATCCGAAAATTATATATGAAGATTGGGATATGCCAAAAATTGAAACAAACAAGTATATTGAAACAAACAAATACAACTGTACAGAAACAGGTAAAAATCTGCATTGATTTACTAAATAATCAATCATTAGGTCTATAGTTCATTATAATAATCCAAACTCTCTATAATCAATTCCTCACTAGCGGTCTGATTCACTTCCACATCTCCTATACTGGTAATTAATGAAAAATTGATATGTTCATTTTCATTCTTTTTATCATTTTTCATCAAATTTATCATTCTTGGATAATCTGATTTTTTCAATTCTATCTTTCCATATATTTTAATAATAAAATCAGATATTCCGTCTAGTTCTTTTTTGAATAAATTTATTTTTTTATTCGAAATAAATGCTTCACAAATCATCCCTATTGCAATCGCTTCTCCATGTAATAAAGGTGCTTTAGTTTCTAAGAAAACACTTTCGATAGCATGACCTATTGTATGTCCAAAATTCAATGCTTTGCGAATACCTTTTTCGTAAGGATCTGCTATAACGATTCGTTGTTTTATTTGTACAGAACGATAAATAATATCTGCCCAATTGATATCTTCCAAATCAGAAAAAGTGAGAATATTTTGCCATTCTATATTATCAGCTATTAAGCAATGTTTAATGATTTCTGCAAAACCACTTCTTATTTCTCGCTGAGGTAATGTCTTTAAAAACAAAGGATGAATAAATACACATTCTGGATCATTAAAAATACCAATAGAATTCTTAACTCCTTTAAAATCAATACCTAATTTACCTCCGACAGAAGCATCTACCTGACTTAATAAGGTAGTAGGAATCTGAATAAAACGCATTCCTCTTTTAAATGTAGATGCACAAAAACCACCCATATCTCCTATCACTCCACCACCTAAATTAATCACTAAAGAATTACGCCCTAATTTCATTTCCATCATCTTAGACCAGATTTCTTGGCAAGTAGAAATAGTTTTATTTTCTTCTCCAGAATGAATTAAAATAGTCGATATTTTATGACCAAAATATTCTTCTAAAATAGGCAAGCAATGTTCCTTCGTATTTTCATCTACAATGACACAAATATTAGATAATCTTTCCTTAGATAAAAGATGATTTAAATCATCTTTTATTTCTCCTATTTTAATATCATAATGGTGGGTGGACAATGTTTTCATTGGCTTTTTTTATTGGAATTATTTAAACGAATGGGATTGAAATAAAATGTCTATTATATGCCCAAAAAACAAGTTCCCTGTGTTGTGTTTGATTATCTCACACACTTCCAAGTTATAGTGTTTGTCGGTGATCAAACACCTGACAAGGCTAGGTGCTATATTTACCTCAAAATTTTAATATCTTTAAAACTAACTATCTACTTACAATAGTGTCTCAGAACGTTTAAAAAACACTCTATTTAATTGTTTGTGATTTGCATTCAAGAAAAACACTTCTGCATTTTCCACTTCATCTGTAATTAATCGTCCAGCTTTTGAAGGAATAATTTCATCATGCGTTCCTAAATATAAACGCATTTTTATTTTATGCTCTACGATTTTTACTCTTACTTTATTCCAATCTGGACTCACACTTCTTAATGACAACCAATACACCAATAATCGTCGTCGTTTTTTACGTGTCGCAAAATTAACTTCAGAAAAACGATAATTATGATGATTTATCCAACCTCGCTTGTATAATCTTTTTGCCAGTCTTGCCGTTTGTTTATTCACTAAAATGTTAAACGTAACCCTTTTGAATGAATCTGGCATTTTCTGCACAGTCCGATAAAGTCCTGAAGATAAAATACCATCTGGTCCTATCAGATAAAGCTGTTGTATGAGGTGTGGAACTTTTTCTGTCAAATATAATGCTACTCTAGCTCCAAATGAAAAACCCATCAAAGAACAAAATACTTCATCTTCACGCTTGAGTATTTCTCTCAACATCCATACAAAATCACGTCCATCTATTCGTTTGCCTTTCCATTTTGATTTTCCATGAATAGGCAAATCCACTGCATATAAAGTAAAACGATTTGGCATTCGTTTAGCCATCTGAACAAATAGCGAAGCCCTATCTCCATAGCCATGAAATGCCACCAATAGCTCTTTACCATTACCAACTTTCAAACAGTTGATAACAGATTTTTTGTACTTTAGGCTGATATGTTCAGGCTTAATAATGGGTTTTTCTGTTTTGTTGAGTACAAATAAACGAAATCAATTGTTAGAATGAAAAATTCCTTACTAATGTTATGATTTTTTTAGCGTTTCTGATATTAAATAACATATGAAAATAACTCATTTATTTATGGTGTTCCAGAGGAGCAATCTGTTTATAGCTCATCATATTTAAATAACAATATGTTATTATCACCACTTACCAATTCATTTCTCCCTTTCTAACGTTCAATATTAGAATAAATGATATTTTCGTGCTGTGAAAATATTTGAAAATAATCGAGCTTGGAGAATTGCACTAACTGTAATGGCATTACTAGTCGTAGTGTTATCTGTTGTTTATACTAATTATCTAGTCAAAAATGTGGCGAAAGAAGAACAGCAGAAGGTTAATAATTACATCAGTGCTGTAGAATCCTTAAATAGAGGTAATGGGCATCTAGCCAACCTTTATAAAAAATATCCAGATCTTAATTATCAGCCAGATCTTGATTTGCACCTGAGTATTATGGAAAATAATACGATACCACTCATCATTGTCAGTGAAACAGGTAAAGTGGATTCTGGTGTCAATTTTGGGGAAAAAAAAGATAATGATAAGGAATATCTCGCCGAACAACTCAAGGAAATACAACTAGATGGTAGACAACCACTCATTGTAAAATCGGAAGTAGGTAAACAGTACATTTATTATAAAGAATCTAGTCTTATCCGAATACTAAGGTATTATCCTATCGTGATGTTTATCTTGGTTATTTCATTTATTGCTATTGGGTTTTTAGGTTTTAGATCTGAAAAAAATGCGGAGCAAAATCGAATTTGGGCAGGACTCGCCAAAGAAACTGCACACCAATTAGGAACACCTATTTCTGGTATGATAGCATGGTTAGAACACCTTAAACTCATAAAAGGTGATGATGAAGAAACGATGGAAATCGTAACAGAACTGGAACGAGACATCGATAGATTGGGCTATATCACAGACAGATTCTCCAAAATCGGCTCAGATCCAGAATTATCCGCTCATAACCTCACAGTTTTAACACATAATATTTTCGAGTATATGGAACGCCGTTCTCCTAGGCGAGTAAAGTTTGAATATCCTAGCCTGGAAGAACCCGAACGCATGGTCATGATCAATGCTCCTTTGATGGAATGGGTATTGGAAAACCTATTACGAAATGCCTTAGATACCATTGGTAAAGAGGGACTTATCTCTGGAGAATTTATAGAAGATCTTGATTATTACTATATAGATGTCAGCGATACGGGCAAAGGCATTCCCGATTCAAAGTTCAATACTATCTTCAAGCCAGGCTTCACTACGAAAAAACGTGGCTGGGGACTAGGGCTTTCTCTTGCCAAACGTATAGTAGAATCTTATCATAATGGCAAGATTTTTGTGAAAGAATCAGTAGTAAACAAAGGTACTACCTTTCGCATTCAACTACCTAAGCAATAGCTAGGAATGAATTAAAAAAAAAGTATACCTATTAATTTGTACACTTTTTTCATTTCATTACCTATCAAGGACAAACACCTAATTTGTTGTTTTGGTATATTATTGGATATAGAAGGACTGATTCGAGAAACAAAAACAGAAACGCAACATGCTTTCCTTTCTACATCGATTTACCATTACATTATCCTTATTAGGATTGATGTTACTACTCAGCACCGCTGCCATTGGGCAGAATATTCTCGTTACTATTATTGATAGTAATAATGAGACCTTAATAGAAGCTACAGTCACTTGGGGCGAAGGAATTGGTACAACTACTGACCTCGACGGAACAGCTTCCGTTCCTAGACTCAATCCACAGGATATCGTTTCCTTTTCCTATACTGGCTACCAGACCACAGATATTTTTTATGAGGACCTGATAAAAATGAATGGACTTGTTGTCACCTTAAAAGAATCTCCTAATATCATCACAGGTATTGTCGTAACTGCTCCTACCAAATTTGGAGAACGACGAAACAACCTAGTTAACAACATGAAAATCATCTCTGCCCGACAGATGGAAGAGCATGCAGCTTCTACCTCTGCTGATGCCATGATCAATGCTGGCATTTTTGTTCAGAAAAGTCAGGCTGGAGGAGGAAGTCCCATTATCAGAGGAATGGAAGCCAATAAGGTATTAATCGTTGTGGATGGTGTGAGGATGAATAATGCGATTTATCGTAGTGGTCACTTACAAAATGTTATCACAGTAGATAATGCCATGTTGAGTCATATGGAGGTACTCTATGGTCCTTCAGCAGTAGTATATGGTAGTGACGCTCTAGGAGGTGTATTATATATGGAAACTAAAGAACCTATCCTAACCAATCTTGGCAATAAAGAACAAAAAGATACTACACAGGCTAGTGCTTATGTCAGGTATGCTTCTGCCAGTAGTACAGTATCCACTCACTTAGATTTTGGAGCGGGTAATGAAAAATTTGGTTCTATTACTAGCCTGACCTTTACTCGTTTTGGAGATATCGTTTCTGGAAAAAGAGCACCCAAATGGCGTGGCGATTCCATTCCAGAAAACTGGCTGAGGAATCAGTATGTATCTATTATCAATGGAGATGATATTGTTTTCGATGGAACGATAAGGGATGTCAATCCTTATTTGCAAAATGGAACAGAATATCAGCAGGGTTCTAGAATAGGATATTGGCAATTAGATTTTTTGCAAAAATTCAAATACCGCCCCAGCGAAAGAGTATCTCATATTTTAAGTGCTCAATTTTCTACATCCAATAATATTCAACGATACGACCAATTATCTAAAATCAGGAATGGCAAGCCTAGATTTGCAGAGTGGTATTATGGTCCGCAAAAAAGGATATTGTTATCCCATACAACAAAAGTATTGAATAAGGATGGTAAGTTATTTGATCGTGCCTTATTCGTCACAGCGTTCCAAAACATAGGCGAAGACAGATATCAGCGTAAACTGAATAATTTGCTATTGGAAAGAAATCTGGAAGATGTGAATGTGTATAGTTTCAATGCTGATTTCATGAAAAATCTGGATTCATTAGAAACGCAAACATTATTCTATGGAACTGAGATTTCTTACAATACTGTTCGTTCAAGAGCAGATTTTATGAATACTTCCACCAATGAAACCTTAGGAGGAAATCCTACCAGATACGGAAATGCAGGAAATAGTATGTCCAATTTTGCAGCTTACGTCAACTACAGGTCTGATTTTTTAGCTACAGACGAAAGAGGTGACAAAACAATCAACAGTCCTACTCTATTCCGCATATTGGCAGGACTGAGATATACTTATGCTTCCACTGTAGCCAATTATGAAGCTTCTTCTTATGCACCTGAGTTACCCTTTTCCAGAGTGGCTGTAAGAGGTAGCAATATTACTGGAGCACTTGGATTGGCATTCACGCCTGAAAACTGGGCGTTCAAGGCTTCGTTTGCTACAGGGTTCAGAGTACCTAATGTGGATGACTTGGCGAAATTCAGAGAAAAAGATGGTTTCGTAACGATTCCTAATCCAGATTTAAAACCAGAATATGCCTTGAATTACGAATTGAATGTCGCTCGTACTTTCAAATTCGGTGCAGAAGATAAGCAAGGGAAAAAAGCATCATCATTGACTCTTTCTGCAACGGTATTCTATTCTCATTTGCTGAATGCCATCGTAAGAAAAGAACATCATTTGCCTACTTATACAGATACTATTAATGGAGAACCTATTTTGGTAGAAAATGATTCTACCTATGATTTTGATGGTACACTAGCAGATGTTGTAATTAATACCAATGCGGCTACAGCTGATATTTTTGGTTATTCTTTGAATATACATCTAGCTATAAAAGACCAATTCTTTATCAACGCTGGATATAATGACATCAAAGGAAATTACATATCCGGAATGATAGATAATGAAGAAGTAACAGAGAAGCGACCATTATCTCATATCCCACCCAATTATGGACAGATAGGAATTGCTTATCAATTCAAGGGAAAAAAAGGAAAATCATGGAAGCGTTTCAAAGCGGAGCTAGTCGTCAGATTTAATGGTAAAAAACCGCTTGGCGAATATGATAAAAGTAGTGGAAACTCTGATAATTTAGATGATGCAATAGAAATTCTTCCTCTCGAAAATGATGAAGTCGGTACACCACAGTGGCAAACCTGGAATATTTATACCACTTGGCAGTTCAGTCGTAAATTCAGTCTGAATTTTAATGTTGAGAATATTGCTGATTTACATTATAGACCTTTCTCTTCTGGTATTTCTGCTGCAGGTAGAAATTTTATAGTTACGCTGAAAGGGACCTTCTAAATTAGATATTAAGACTAAATTTTAATATATAATCCTGCAAGGAACTTAATTGTTTTTTTGCAGGGTTTTAAATAATAACACAATTTATCATGATTTTCTTCTTCATATATCCAAAGGTATTTTACTGATTTTTTTTAGATGCTATGGGGTGGCGAATAAATAAGTGTCTGGAATTGATAAGATATTTTTGTGCTAGACAAGGCGGTAAAAGCTGCGTTACGCCTTAGCGTAATAAGGTTTTTGCCAACGCAGCATAGTGCAGAAAGATAAAATCAAAACGGACAGTTATTTATTCGCCATCCCTTAGAAAATACTTACCATCCTAAACTCAAGCGAAAGAATTATCCTCAAAAAGATATTTTTACCATTCGTGATTTACTATCTAAAAACGAATGTTTACATCTTATTGATACTACTAAAAAATTAGGATTCCAACAAGCTGGACTTGCTATAGGACAGGATATTTATCGCATCAAAGAAAAGACACGCAATAATCAACGTGTCATCTTTGAGGATAAAAACTTAGCAGAAAATCTATGGAAAAGAATGGCTCATTTGGTTGATAAGAAATTCAAAAATCATCATGTCTTGGAGTTGAACTGGAGATTCAGAATTTATGAATCTCCAACTGGTGGAATATTTGCGACACCTATGGATGAGCGAATGGATTTAGGCGATGGAAAAATCAGCCTTTTTACGTTTATGATTTATCTGAATGAGGAGCTATACTAGCGGTATTCGCTTTACAGACCAACGTTAGTAGTAATTGCTTGATTTTCAGAAGCTATGAATTTTTAACAATCCGAAAACCAATTAATTCTCAGTATAGAATAAATCATTATATAAAGCGTATTAATTCGTAAATACAATCTACAAATATCTATTTCTTTCTTTTAGTTTATCTTTACATTGCTTAATACAATATCATCATCATGAAAGCTGCCAGTGTAAAAGAACTTAGACAGGAATTGAATCATCGTTCTCAGAAGGAACTGATAGAGCTTTGTCTGAGGTTATCGAAATTTAAGAAGGAAAATAAAGAACTACTGACTTATCTGCTTTATGATGCAGATAATGAGGAGGGCTATATTAGAGATGTAAAAGCAGAGATAGATTTGCAATTTGATAATATCAATACGAAGAGTTATTACTTCATTAAGAAGAGTGTGCGTAAAATACAACGAGAAGTTAAAAAGTATATTCGCTATTCTAAAAAAAAGGAAACTGAAGTAGAATTATTGGTTCATTTTTGTAAGACTTTCAAGGAAATGAAACCATCCATGAGTAGAAGTACAGTCTTAAAAAATATCTATGATAGACAAATTGGTTTAATCAAAAAAAATATCGCTGCATTGCATGAAGATTTACAATATGATTATACTTTAGAATTAGAAAGTATCTAGTGGACTAACTCATAAACTTAATCGCGAATAAAAACCAAGAATGAACGAAGTAGATTTACTAGGATTCGTAGGAGTATCCATGATATTAATTGCTTATTTTTTGAATTTAAATGGCAAAATTAAATCGAATAATATTAAATATATTTTATTAAATTTATTTGGAGCGATGTTGGCTTGTATGGCATCTCTTCTAATGGAATATTATCCATTTGTATTATTAGAAGGGACTTGGACACTAGTTTCTATAGCTGCATTAATCAAGTATATAAATGGTGGAAAAAATGACTGGAGAAACAGATTTAAAAAAACTCCTAGCTAATAAAGAAATCGTACTTTAAATTATAAATAAAAGACATTTGTTCTTGGATAATGAAGCGAATAGTAAGAGTAGATTTTGAAGTATACCTAGTGGACTAACTCTTAAGTTAAGGTATGTTAAGCTGCCGTAATTATTAGTTTCTGTTAGGCACAAAAAACGGAGTTACGCCCTAGCGTAATGAGTATTTTTGGAACGACACAGAAGCTAATAAGTACAAATCTTGGGCGTATCGGAATTTATGAGTTAGTCCACTAGCGGTATTCGCTTTACAGACCAACGTTAGTAGCAATTGCTTGATTTTCAGAAGCTATGAATTTTTAACAATCCGAAAACCAATTAATTCTCAGTATAGTAATGCTTGAAGAACAATGTTTTACAAGAGATTTATATTATTGCTACGAAGCTTTTATCAAATACTATCCTGAGAAATATAAGGAGATGTATCACATCATGGAATTAGCTGCTTATTCTGTAGAGAATAAAGAAGAAATTTTAAAAAACGTGAAGATTTTTTGAGTGATTTAATTAAGGCTAATTAATATTCTGAAAAGAATATTTTATATCTACAAAGCCAATCGAATTAGTTTATACATATAACTCTCTAGTGTTTGTACCACCAGTAATTACTGTATTAAAACCTCCAAATAATAGCTCAGAAAAAATAGTCCGTATTATATTCTTACTGTTCTTTAAAGTAGTTGGACAAAATAACACTTAATTACATTAATCCAACTACTTATCAGAATTTCAACACTAATACATCCTTACTTTAGTAATTTTTTCCCAATCATTTCTTTGCCGTTTTGTAGCAAAGTCAGGCTTTCTACTTTTCCATCCTTATCTTTATTAAAAGTAACTTGTGCAGCAATTACTTTTAAATAAAAAACGTCATTTGATTTAGCAAAGATATCAAGCATTCCTTGTCCTGTTGCTTGAGCTTTCATTTGCTTACCTTCTTTTGTGATCGTCAAAATGAATCCTGGTGCTAGTTCATATTCTCCAACATAACTTAATAAAACATCCTCTGACACAACAAACTCTTTCGTTAATTCTCCTGTATCTACGCCCAATTTTTTCAGCATATTAATTCCATTTTGATTAGCTGGATTAAGTTCTACAGATTTTTTATAATTCTTTATCGCAAGTTCATTTTTATCTAAATTCATCAAAGCTTCGCCATAACTATC
>JBNMOV010000036.1:0-18729 GCA_051275765.1 Maribacter sp.
GTTTGATCCCTGAGTTTAATAGCCCAACTATCATTACCTTATATTCATTTTCATATTTCTTTGCCATAATGCTAATATACTATTTATGGGGCTAGAATAATTCGTCTCATCTAAGGTAGACATTCCAATACAGTGATGATGGTTTTACAACACCAGAGCCTAATACGGCTTTTGTTCTGACAGTTACATATGATGATGGTACAATGGTAACGGCATCTGGAATGTCAGATGGATTAGGCGAGTTCTTTATTACAGGTTTCCCTCCAGGAAATATTACTAATGTAGCTGCATCATTTGGTAGTGTAGATCAGTCTAGCGTTATAGGTGGATCTGGTATAGATGGGACTGCTGCAGGACCAAGTAATGTATTACAAGTTTCTGGTACGACACTTTTACTTCAAGATTTTGCTTTACCTGTAGAATTGACTTCTTTTATAATTATTCAATTGCGTATTAGATTAGAAGATTGTAAAGCCTTATTGAAATGGTAAACGGCAAGTGAAGAAAATGTAAGTCATTTCAGTATAGAAAAGAGCGAAAATAGAGATGAATTTACAGAAATAGTTCGCATAGAATCGGTAGGTAATAGTGCAGAAGCACTATCCTATTCTTATCAAGATGAAAAGTCAACTCCTAATGCTATCTATAGATTAAAGATAGTAGATATGGATGGCAGCGATGCTTATTCAAATAGCTTAGTATTCTCTGACATAAACTGTGGTAATTCTATTATAATTAATGCCGTTTTCCCTAATCCTGTTAGGAATAATTTGAATATAGTATTGAATAGCTTGGAAGATCGGCCAGTTGTTCTACAAGTAGTAGATGTTACAGGCAAGATTATTTTAGAAGAGAAGCATGTGATTAATGAAGGAAATAATGATGTGGTTCTAAGGACAGAAAAATTATCCAAAGGACTTTATTTCATCAATATCAATGATGAAGAAGGAACGAGAAAAGTCAAAACTGTTCGTTTTGCAAAGTATTAGAATTTGTGATTGAATAGAGTTTTAATGCTCTATTGTTGATTTTGAAATAAAGTGAATGATGGCACTCCGTAGATGTATTTCTGCGGAGTGTTTTTTAGATATTCAATTGGCATTACTCTAGATTATCCTTAATTTGATTATATATTTCTACGCCTACCTTCTCTGATCCTTTAGGAGTGTAGTGAATAAAATCATAAAAATCTTCTTCTTTCCACATTGGATATGTGGTGAGTTCCACTACGATACTTTCATCATTGGCAACCTTTCTGATACTCTCATTAAGTTGATGAAGCAAGTTATAATAGTCCACACCATTATACGAATATCCATTAATAAATGAGGTATCTGATACTCCTGTCAATTGCCCCTCTTGATTCCATTTGTATCTCATGGATGGTTGAGTAATAAAAACAGGCTTTGCTCCAAGAGATTCAGTATAATCTTTCAACATAAACAATCTCTTCTCAAATCCCTCTAAATTTTTTTCATATAAATCATACAATTCTTTAGTACCTATACTATTGCTTGTATATTTTAATTGGGAAAAATCTATTCTGCTATGTGTAAGATTATATTTATTGGAACGCAAAACTCCTTGTACTGTTCGCCATAAATTATAAAAGACAGAATTAGTTTTTATGATACTTTTTAAATGATGCTCACCTAATAAGTCATCATATTTACCATTTTCTGTAATACGATAGAAGTCATTGATTCCAACATAAAGCAAAATATATTTTGGTTTTAAATTCGGAATATTATTAAACCAAGCTTCGAAATTTTTAATGTGTCCAAAAGTAGATTGACCATCCACTCCTGCATTTGAAACTAATAAATCACGCTTGTCTTTTTTTAAACAATTTTCTAAAATATCTTGCCAAGTTTGGCCATCGCTAACGTGTCTTTGGTCTGTTGTACTTCCTCCTATCGTCAATATATCAATCTTTTCTGGAGTATTAAAAGTACTTTTTCCTCTTAATCCATATTTATCCCGACTATAGTTTATTTCGATAGAGCTATGAGTAGATACATCAACTAAATAAGTATATTCTTTATCTCTTATTAAATTTAAATTATTTAGTTTATTACTATTACTAAACCATCCTCCCAAAATTAGTTCAATGAATAAGCATCCTATAAATAAAAGTAATCCATTAATAAAAATAATTTTTAAATATTTTTTCATAGTATATCATTGTAACCTTAGCAAAAACGCTATTCTGATAGTTTTAAAAACAAAGAACTTTCAATAGACCTTATTACGAATCATTGATTATCGTAATAAAGGATTACAAATAGTTAAAAACCATTAGGTAGGATACAAAAATGCTATTTCCTTATTTTAACCCTATTTTTGCATTCAATTCAGCAATAAATTTTGTTAATTCCTCTTTTCCTGTTTTATCATTGGCAGAAGTAACGAATTGTTCTGGAAGTTCTTCCCATTCTTCTAGCAAAGCATCATTAAAAGCCTTGATATTGGCTTTTACTTGTAGTGGCTTGGATTTATCAGCCTTTGTAAATATGAGTACAAATGGCACCTGCATACTCCCACACCAAGAAAGAAACTCCAAATCTTTTTTCTGAGGAGTTACATTAGCATCTACCAATACGAATGCATTGACCAATGTCCTCTTTTGCATAAGATAGCCATCTATCATTCTTTTCCATTCCTTACGCTTGATTTTGGAAATTTTGGCATATCCATAACCAGGTAAATCTACAAGATACCACTTATCATCGATATTGAAATAATTGATCAACTGCGTCTTTCCTGGTTTTCCTGAAGTCTTTGCCAGCCCTTTTTGCTCACAAAGCATATTAATCAAGGATGATTTCCCTACATTCGATCTACCAATGAAAGCATATTCTGGCATCCCTTTATCCGGTGTTTGCTTTACATCTGGATAACTTGCTACATACTTTGCGTTCTGAATCTCCATCGTGTTATTAATTTTTTGCAAAGGTAAGCTATTTAATTAGTCCAGTTTAAATCCTCTATTCTATTTTATAACAAACTGCATGAAACGTTTAATCAGTCAAGCTTAAATCTGCTATTCTATTTCCTTGAACCCTCTAAATTTTTCTGAAGATGTTTTTCCCTCAGATATTTCTCCTACGATTATTCTATTATTTGGTAGAGTGTCTAGCCATTCATATTCTTTGTTTTTTTTATAAATGAAGAAGTCGAATAATAAGATTTATGTTCTGTTGACTTTGTTACAGTAAATTCATCGATAGTGGATATATGGGTTTTATCTTTTCCATATGACCATTCTAAAACTTGAAATGTGAAAGGATTTGCTGAAACAACAATACTATTTCCTAGATAGACCTTATTTTTATCCTTTGCATACCTCTTGTCAGCCAAGATCGCAAAAGAAGCGTTATCGACAATCATTTTCTTGACTTGTTTACCTCCCTCATTATTGGATGACCAAGACCATTGATTATCCGTTTTTACATATTTATTACCACATGATGCAAAAAAGATAGTTGAAATGAAATATATGATTGATTTCAGTTTCATAAGATGATTTTTTGTCGATTAGAAAGGTACAAGATAAATCAATAAATTTTCCAGTGATTCTTAGAATATTATACTAATCCTCTTAAATAATCCTTAAAGTCGTTAATCTAGTTTTAAAAAACAAGGCTTCACATAAGACTTTGAGATCTACCACCGTTTCTAAGCCATAAAAATCAATCAATCAAAAAGAATATATGCAGGATTCTACATTTTGAGAATTTATCTGTTTCATCTAATAATACGCAATTGAATAATGTATTTCGTATTGGATATGTTACTCATTTTGTTGAGGACGAGGCACAAAATGCAGGCGATGCCTTAGCATCAGCGAGTATTTGTAACGAAGTAATCAGCTAAAGGAGTCCATTTATGTACGAAAATTATTATTCAATTGCGTATAAGTCTATAAAAATCATCATCATGAAAAAGTCAATCATCTTATTACTAGCCTGCATAATGTTATCAACTACAGTAATCTTTGCTCAAAAGAAAGCAAAAAAAAAGCAAAGCGATAAGAAATTCAAGTGGGGAGTGAATGCAGGAATGAGTACATCAAGTGTAAAGCCAGACGATCTCGTTATCACAAATAGAGAGGATGCCAATAGTTTTTTATTGAATGTAAAAGATGCTAAATATGGTATAGATATTGGAGCATTCGCACATTTCAAAACGGGTAAGCGGTTTTTTATTCGTCCAGAATTACATATCAATTCTACTAGAACCGATTATGAATTACAGGACTTGAGAACAGCAAATCCAGTAAAAAATCTAGTCACAGAATCTTACCATAATATTACTATGCCTGTTAATTTAGGTATTCAGTTTGGTCCATTGAGAATTCAGGCAGGAGCAGTTGGAGCTTTTCATATAGGAGGTAAGTCTGGTTTGGAACAATCAGTGGATGAGTATAGCCAAAAATTCGATGGTTTGGCACTAGGATGGCAAGCGGGTATTGGTCTGGATATTTGGAGATTTAATGTAGATTTGAAGTATGAAGGCGACTTTGGCAGATATGGAGAACACATGGAGTTCTTTGGAAATAATATAGCATTCAATGATAGAGAAAAACAAATGAAGTTTGCAATAGGTTGGACATTCTAAACTAAAGAAAACCTAATAACCACATTGGTGCTGAAACTTAGTATTTATCTAAGTTTCAGCATTTTTGTGGATTATTGAAATGTAAAAGATGCCATTATAAACTATAATACAGGTTTCAATTTAAACTAGCGGTTCCATAGTCTTAATATAGTAGTTAAACACAAGCAATATATCCGCTATTTTATAGGATAAACCGTATAATTTAATTTGACTTGGTACTTAAGAATAAAAAAATGTATAATTTGGTGACATACTCTGACATTAGCAATCGTTATTGTATCAAACTATTTAATCATACTCAACCATTTTGAAAATGAAAAAATTACTCAGTATCGCCATCGTTTTATGTTTTGTGACTTCTGTCTTCTCTCAAGGCGTGAAATGGGGTCCTAGAATAGGTGTAAGTACTTCCCAAGTATCTCCTAAACA
Organism: Maribacter sp.; assembly: GCA_051275765.1. Taxonomy (GTDB): domain Bacteria; phylum Bacteroidota; class Bacteroidia; order Chitinophagales; family Saprospiraceae; genus JAHDCE01. The sequence continues at coordinate 5,050 of JBNMOV010000036.1, forward strand.
ATTGATTATTACAGACCAAGCAGGTTTAGATGCTTTTACTTTAGATCTGAAAAATGCGAATTATGGACTGAATGCTGGATTATTCCTACGATTGGAATCTAAGAAGAAATTCTTTTTTCAGACAGAACTACACTTTAGTACATCCACCACAAAATATGGTATAGATTCTTTGGGATCTGGAGTACAAAGTCTTGTTTCTGAAACCTATTATGACTTAAATTTGCCTGTTCATGTAGGAGTTAAATTCGGCATTAAGCTCGTCAAATTTAGAATACAAGGAGGTCCTGTTCTCTCTAGAAATCTAGGAGGAAATACCAACATTAATACAATCATTACTGATTACAAACAAGCATTCAATGATTTGAATGTAGGCTGGCAAGCAGGCATAGGCTTAGATATATGGAAAATAACTTTTGATGTCCGTTATGAAGGCGATTTTGGCAAATATGCCAATCATATGCAGTTCTTTGGAGAAGATATCGCTTTTGATGATAGAGAAAGGCTATTGAAATTTTCTTTAGGTTGGAAATTCTAAAGAAAATTTCACAACCCTTTTATTGTTTCGTATGTTTGCATAAGGAAGCGTTTATACAAGTTTCAGTAATTACGAAAAGTTTAAGTTTATGTCAGAACATATCAAACCATATAGTGAAGAAGATAGTAAGAAAGGACAAATTTCTAAGATGTTTAATAACATCGCTCCATACTACGATTTTTTGAACCGTTTGCTATCCTTAAGGATGGATGTAACTTGGCGCAGAAAGGCGATAGCCAAGCTCAAAGCGGACAAGCCACAGATGATATTAGATATGGCCACAGGTACAGGAGATGTGGCATTGGAAGCTTATAAGCAATTGAAACCAAAGCAGATCATTGGTATGGATATTTCTACAGAAATGCTAGAAGTAGGAAAGGTCAAAATAAAGAAGAAAGGACTGGATAAAATCATTGAAATGAAAGAGGGAGATTCAGAAAATTTACCCTTCGAAGACAATACATTTGATGCTGTAACCGTTGCTTTTGGAGTACGTAACTATGAGAATTTGGAAAAAGGCATGAGGGAGATGAATAGGGTATTAAAACCTGGTGGACAATTAGTCGTCCTTGAATTTTCTCAGCCGACCATATTTCCTTTTAAACAGTTGTATTTGTTCTATTTCAAGAACATACTGCCACTGGTAGGGAAATTGACCTCTAAAGACCCAAAAGCGTATCAATATTTGTACGAATCCGTACAAGCCTTTCCTAATGGCAAGGATTTTGTAAAAGTGATGGATAATACAAATTATAAAAATAACGAATTCGTACCACTCACACTAGGAATATGTTCGATATACACAGGAAGAAAATAGTCATCTTTTTTTGCAGCCTTTTCATCATGACGATGATGGCTGTACAAGCTGATGCACAAATCAAAAAAGGTAGTAACTACAACTATGCGGAATTCTCTAGAAAACCGTATTATTTTGGAATAACATTGGCTTACAACCAATCGAATTATAGGGTTTTCTATTCAGATGAATTTATTCTCAACGATAGCATCCGAACAGTTCAGTCCATCACAGGACCTGGTTTTAATTTAGGTATTGTGACCAATCTGAAACTAGGGAATTATTTTGATTTGAGGTTGTTACCTACATTATCTTTTGCAGAAAGAAACTTGCAATATAATAATGTAAAAAGCTCTGATCCAAGTACAAGAAAAGTGAATTCTGTATATGTAGAATTACCTTTCCATGTTAGATTCAAATCAGCACCTTATCGAGATAAACGAGTTTTTCTCATAGCAGGAGTGAAGTATGGTTTCGATGTGTCCAGTGAATCTCGTGCTAGACAGGCAGATTCATTAGTTAAGATATCGCCTACAGATTTTCAGATAGAATATGGAGCAGGTATCCAATTCTTTCTGCCTTTCTTTATCTTTTCGCCAGAGTTCAAGATATCTAGAGGAATATCCAATATTCTACTCTACAATCCAGATGTAGAACAATCCACAGTATTGGAAAAGGTATTATCTAGGACATTTACCATTTCTCTACACTTTGAAGGATAATAATATTTGTTGCATTCGATTAAGGTCGAATGCAACAAATATTTCTAACAACTAACTTTCAATTTGTAGTTTCCAATACTTTTGTATCTTCCCTTCCTAAAATGAATTTATGATGGATCCAATGAAGAAAAAGGGTGTAGTACTTCAGTTAATAGCGTATATTATATCTATCGCAGTAGCGTTATTTGTAGGATATTTGTGTAGAGACATGCATACTTTATGGCAGGTTCTTTGGGCAGATTTAGCAGGAACATTAGTTATTTTTGTTTTCAGCCAAATATTTCATAACTCTAGTTTTTACGATCCTTATTGGTCAGTCGCTCCAGCTGTCATCGTTTCCTTTTATTTATTCTATCCTTTATTAGAAACAGCAGATCCTATTAGAGGATGGCTCGTATTTGCTTTGGTTCAGGTCTGGTCATGGAGATTGACACTCAATTTTATCAGAGGTTGGAAAGGTATTCATCAACAAGATTGGCGATACGATGATCTACATGCCAAAACAGGCAAATGGTTTCCATTAGTAGATTTATTTGGTATCCAAATATTTCCTACAATGATGGTTTTTGCCTCTTGTCTTCCACTTTATTGGATCTATATCAGTGATTTGGCTTTCAATGGTTTAGATGTTGTAGCTGGAATCGTTACTTTTATCGCTATTCTGATTGAATTATTCTCAGATAATCAATTGAATGCTTTTGTGAAAAACAAAAAAGAAAAAGGAAGTACACTTACTTCTGGTCTATGGGCATACTCCAGACATCCCAACTATTTTGGAGAAATGTTATTTTGGTGGGGAATCCTTTTATTTGGTTTGGCTGCATCTCCTTCCAATTGGATGTATTATATCGCTGGAGCTGTCATTATCAGTTGCCTATTCTTCTTTATCAGCGTACCAATGATAGACGAAAGAATGATGAAACGCAGAAATAACTACCAAGAAATAAAGGATAGTATTTCAGGTATCATTCCTTGGTTTCCTAAGAAAAGGTTTTGATTTTTGAGAATATTCTTAGAAAGTTTATCGTATCTATTTTTTTATAGAAAACAGTGATAGCTGTAACTTCTATGAAAAAGTACGTTTTACTGCTAAGAATTCATCTCAAAATCTCAAAATATGAAAACTCAATTAACAATATTTTTTTGCATATTCATAGCGATTTCTTGCTTCGCTAATGGAGGAACAATAGATGCTAGCTTTTTCAGGAAAACTAAAAATATTCAACTGATTCGCAAAGCGGATATTTCCTTATTGAAAGAAGATTTACAATTAAAAATAGTAGGAGATTATACAATAGTAAAAGTAAAGTACACTTTAAAAAATAATGGAAATGAGGATGAAATATTATACGGATTTCCTGTAGATGGTTTTGAAAGAAGCTATGGAGATCATGGAGATAAAAACCCTTTCAATGAAACTTACACGAGAGATACGGCTGATTTAATGGTTCATTATTTTAGAGCTAAAGAAAATGGAAAAGATTTAAAAATTATAGATTGGGTAGCAGAGAATGTGTATAAAGCAAAATACCATAGACGTGATTTGCAAATATATAGAAAGTGGTACGTTTTAAAAATGACATTCAAAAAAGACGAAACCAAAACTATTGATATAGAATATAAAGTCAATAATTGTAAACATGATTGGATACAGGGATTTAAGTATGTACACGATTTTTCTAATAGGAAATTCATGTATGATTTATCTCCTTCATCTAATTGGGGAGATGGAAAAGTAGGAGAATTTAAATTAGATATAGATCTGAGCGATATTTCTAATGCTGAACTTGATTTTGATATATCTGGTATAGAAGGACTAGTCAATGAAGGAGAAAGATACACTTTGCATTCCTTTGATTATGATTTAAATCAATCTGAAAGAATTAACATTACTTACGATCCTAATCATCAAAAAATCACTTATTTTATGAATGGAGAGATGCTGCCTAAGCGTTTCGTAAAAAGAATAAGTGCCTCATCTAATTCATCACTAACTAAAAACTTATTGGATAATGATCCTTCTACATATTGGTATGGAAAAGTAGGGGATTGGATAGAAATAGAATTTAATGAAATTCCTCGTATAGATACAACTTATAGGAAGTATAAAAAGCTGGAGGGCTTAATGTCCCTAAACGGAAATTATACCAATCATCTAGCATTCATGAATAATGGTAAAATGATGAAATGTGAAATCATGATGAATGACAGCATTATTTATAATACGATACCTTGGACTTACATAGATCCTGTTATTAACATCCCTAAACCTCAATTTAGATCTTTGAGAGATATGAAAGGAAATGCGGTTGTGATAGGGGAAGGAGATCCTTTTAGAAGAAAAGGATCAAGTAGATTTTCTCTTCATAAAATTCGCTTCACAATCCTTTCTATAGAAGAAGGCGTATCTATGAACGGAAATTGTGCTATTTCAGAGTTATATCTTTTAGGAGGATAGTTTATCTAATTTTTTAGAATCTGTAATTGGAAAACGTTTCTTTTTTACATAAATAAAATATAATTGACATAGTTAATATCAAGACGAATGACAATGTATTGTTTGAAAAAATTATTCTTCTTGAATGAAGACAAGAATATTCAATTACTTTTCGAATCCTAAAAGAATAGTTGTTTTAAATGGAATCCTTTTAGCAATTGCTATAACTGGTAATTCATATATTCAAGTATTTTGTAATCCAACAAATTGGGCAACGATATTATTAATTATCTGCTTTGCAAATAGTATATTTTTCCCACTTCTCATTAAAAATGAAAAACTACTTCCTGTAGTTAGTTTGATAAATGGTATTTCCTTTTGCCTGTTTTTATATTGCATCATCTTTTTAGAACAAATGAATTTTTTTGGATTAATATTCATCCTTATTGGAATAGGTCTAATAACTTTTATTCCTCATTTTTTCGCTATCCAGCTTTTATGGAAAGGATTTATAAAATTACCGTCCAAATCGGGCAGAAAATACTTTATCGCTGGAGTTTGTATTGCATTAAGCCTCCCCATCATTTCAGGAGTTTTATATCATAATGCATTATCAGATATGGAAGATTTTAAAGAAAGTGATTATCAAATATTAAGTAAAAATTTCATGACTGAAAAAATAATTGGAATGGGAATTATTTACCATGTAAGATTTTGTGAATATGATGGTTGGCGACCTCCAAAACATGAACCCATTCTGAATCTTGGATTATGGCTCAATGGCAGAAAAGATCCATTAAATATAGATTTAGAAAAGCGAGTAAATTTATATAAAAAGTTTTTTCCAGAAAGAAAATCAAAATTTGATTGTAGCTGTGCATATAGTTATAAAGGAGATTATCACAATGATCAACTATGGAAATAAGATATCACTGACATTTCGTGAAATTCCTTTGTCGTATCAGTGTATTTTGATCACCTCAGAACAATCCCGTCGATAAATTATAAGTATATTACATTTATTAAATGTATCAAGACAATTAGAAAAATGAAAAAACGAATAATAGGAATTGATGTAGCAAGAGCATTTGCGGTTATAGGAATGATCATCGTGAACTTCAAAGTTGTTTTTGGAGAAAATGGAGATAGTTGGCTAAAATAATTTGCTCATCTTTTTGACGGAAAGGCAGCAGCAACATTTGTGGTTTTAGCAGGAATTGGATTAGCATTAATGACGAACTCTGCTATAAAAAGCCAAAATCAAGAAAAACTACAGACCGCTCGAAAAAGGATCATCAAAAAAGCTATTTTTCTTTTCGTAATTGGACTTTCGTATATATGGATTTGGCCAGCTGATATTTTGCATTTTTATGGAATTTATATGCTTGTGGCACTATTTTTCATTAATAGACCAACAAAACAAATTTTAGTCGGAGCAATAAGTTTAATAGTCCTCTATCCATTACTGATCATGTTGTTTGACTATGAAACGGGTTGGAATTTTTCAACCTTAGTATATACTGATTTTTGGACGTTTAATGGATTTTTTAGAAACCTGTTTTATAATGGATTTCATCCTGTAATACCTTGGACAGCTTTTATGCTTTTTGGATTATGGTATGGAAGGCAAGATTTACATGATGATAGATTTTTGAAAAAATCATTATGGATAAGTTTAGGCGTTTTTATTTCTATTCAAGCATTATCAATTGGACTCATTCAATTCATATCAAAAGGAAATTCGACAGCAATAGAAAATTTAACGCCATTATTAGGAACTGATCCAATGCCACCAATGCCAATTTATATGATAAATGGAATTTCGATTTCAATAGTGATCATTTCAAGTTGTATCTTACTTTCCAAGCGATATGAAAACAGCAAAATAATTAGTGCTTTAAATAAAACAGGACAATTAGCTTTAACCTTTTATGTAGCTCATGTAATTGTAGGAATGGGAATCGTAGAAGAAGTGAGTTCCTTAGAATTAGGAGAATTTTCAATTGAATTTTCAGTAATTTATGCTTTAGTATTTAGCGTATTGTGCATTTTATTCGCTGAAATATGGTTGCGATACAAAAAATCAGGACCATTAGAATGGATGATGCGAAAACTCACTGATTGAAAAAAGAAAATTGGCAACATATAAAAACATAAAATATCTACATATTACTATCTGTATCCATAAAAACAATGAAAGTCTATGCGTAAAAAACGAGAGCAAACTGGACTACCTCCTGGCTCTGTAATTTTTACAGGGAATCAGAAAGTTGAAAAAATACTGATTCATTATATTCAATACGATAGTGAAACACTAAAACAAAAGGTACTGGATAACCATGCTGAAACGATTTTTCATCAATCTCCTGAAAATAAGGTAGATTGGTATGATATACGTGGATTACATGACTTAGAACTCATCAAGTCATTAGGAACTGCTTTCGATATCCATCCATTGATTTTAGAAGATATTGCAGATGTTCATCAGCGACCTAAATTTGAAGAATACGACAATGGTAATTTCATTTCTATCAGAGCCTTGAAATTTGATAAAAGCACTAACAAAATTTCGACAGAACAAGTTACCTTATTTTTTAAAAAAGGATTTCTTTTAAGCTTCCAAGAAACGGAAAGTAATCTATTTGAAGCTGTTCGTCAGCGTATCCAAAGCGGAAAAGGAAAAATTAGGCAGCGAGGGGCGGATTATTTGGCTTATGCGATTATGGATGTTATTGTCGATAATTATTATCTAATTATGGAGGACATCGAAGATGTCATAGAGCTATTGGAAGATAGAATAATGGAAGATCAGGATGCGAATATTAAAGGAGAAATTCATAGACTTAAAAAAGAATTACTCGTATTACGGAAATCTATTTCTCCATTAAGGGAAGCTATCAGTCGCTTCTCAAAAACAGATAGCCCTTTTGTAAAAGAAAGTAGCCTTATTTTTATCAGGGATTTATATGACCATACCATCCAAGTTATGGATATGGTAGAAAGTTATAGAGATATGCTGAATGGACTGCAAGATCTTTTTGTGACAGAAGTGAGTTTTAAGATGAATAAGGTCATACAATTATTGACATTGATTTCTACGATTTTTATTCCACTGACTTTTTTATCTGGTATCTATGGAATGAATTTCGATATTATGCCAGAACTTCATTATGAGAATGGTTACTTTGTTTTATTAGGAGTAATGACAGTTATTTTTGTAGGACTATTGATATATTTTAAGAAAAAGAAGTGGATTTAGATTAGACATTTATGAGTTAGTCCATTTAAAATATACACTTTCTGCGAAATGTATTCAGCCTTCTGCGAAATGATTAAATCATTATAAGACATTCGAAGTAATTTTGTGTCATTAAATAATTTGAACGATTACTTAAAACACAAAATATGAAGAACTTGAAAATAGGAACAAAGTTTTTTATTGGATTATTAGGTCTTCAAGCTATCATTGAATTGGGTTTTGGAGGAGCAATTTTATTCAACTTTCCTACCATGCTAGATGCTGCCTTTGGTATTACTTATAGTAGTGAATTAGATATTCTTGGTATCGCTTTAGGACTTTATTTATTATTGCTAACAGCATTAATGGTACTGAGTGCTTACTGGACCATTAAAAGAAACACATCTGGACCAATCTTAGGAATAATAGTAGGTGTTTTTCTAATTACCTTTGGAGTAACTTCTTTTTTAATGTTAGGACAGATAGATGGCTTATTTGGAGATAGTCTTAGAGGTGTAATTACAGCTGTTTTGGGTTATATGGCTTATAAAGAATTGAAGTAGTAGCAATCATTCATTGAAATAAAACCAAGGATTATGTCAAAGTGGAATAATAATAATATACCAGATCAAACAGGTAAAATCATCATCATTACAGGAGCAACAAGTGGCTTAGGAAAAGAGGCCACTAAAGTTCTAGCAGGCAAAAATGCTAGGGTAGTGATGGCTGTCAGGAATACACAAAAAGCAGAAGTTGTAGTTCAAGAAATCAAAAAAATATTTCCAACTGCAACGATCGATATTGAAAAACTAGATCTCAATAGTTTGGAATCTGTAAAAACTTTTTCAGATAAAGTAAAAGCTTCCTATAATCGCCTAGATATTTTAATAAATAATGCTGGTGTGATGGCTTGTCCTTTTTCAAAAACAAAGGATGGTTTTGAAATTCAAATGGGCGTTAATCATTTAGGACATTTTGCTTTGACAGGACATTTAATGCCTTTATTGAAAAAGACAAAAGCATCTAGAATTGTAGCTACTGCAAGTATCGCACATAGACAAGGAAATATTAATTTTGATGATATTAATTGGGAAAAGAGAGATTATAAAACAGGTAAAGCTTACGGAGACAGCAAGCTAGCGAACCTTTATTTTGCTTATGAATTAGCAAGGAAATTGAAAAATGATTCCAATGCTCCTATGGTTGTTACTTCACATCCTGGCTGGACAAAGACAGAATTAGATAGACATTCTGGTGTTATAGCATTTATAGGAAATATCATCGCTCAAACAGTGGAAATGGGAACATTACCTACGCTTAGAGCAGCAATAGATGAAAATGCTCAATCTGGCGATTATTTTGGACCTGCTAATTTATTTGAAATGAGAGGACATCCTATTGTTGTAAAATCAAATGAATTATCATACGATGAGGCCAATGCAAAGCGACTTTGGGATATCTCTGAAGAATTAACAGGTATTCGATATTAAGTAGATGTCGAGATATTAAGATCTATACCTAGCGGTATTCGCTTTACAGACCAACGTTAGTAGTAATTGCTTGATTTTCAGAAGCTATGAATTTTTAACAATCCGAAAACCAATTAATTCTCAGTATAGAGATACTGTGATAAAATCTTGGTTTTAGAATTTTATCCCAATATCATTATTGAATTACTTTTGGTTATTTATTCAACATCCCTTAATTACTGAATAGAATAGAAGTTGCCTAAAAAAATACAGCCAATATGTCTGATTTTTTCCATATAAAAAGCATAGCAGAAGTACATCGTTTATTTGGATTGGAAAAACCACTTCATCCCTTAATTACGATTATTAAGGAATGGCCAGAAATTGATTTCGATTTTGGAAATATAAAGATGACAAGTGATTTATATTTACTTGGAATGAAAGGTAATGTCAAAGGGACTTTTAAATATGGAAGGAACTCCTATGATTACGAAGAAGGCACATTGGCATTTATTGCACCTCATCAAGTTACATCATTTGATAGTGCTGATGCAGAATTAGATAAATTTGGTTGGAATATTCTTTTTCATCCCGATTTAATCCGAAAATCTGAATTAGGTAAAACAATTAAAAACTATTCATTTTTTGAATATGATGTTCATGAAGCTTTGCATGTTTCTGATAAAGAAAAGCAAATATTGACAGGATTAGTAGAACGAATTGAAATAGAATTAACACAAAATATAGATAAGCATTCTCAAGAATTAATCATTGTCAATTTGGAGTCGATTATGAAATATTGTCGACGTTATTTTGATAGACAATTTTATACACGTACGAATCTGAATAAAGATTTTATTGTCAGATTTGAAAAATACCTTGAAGTTTATTTTGCATCAGATGAATTGCAAAATAAAGGCATTCCTTCCATATCTCAATGCGGAAAAGCGTTGAATATGTCAGGTGGTTATTTGAGTGATTTACTTAAATTGGAAACAGGAAGAAGTGCCAAAGATCATATCCATAGCTCCCTCATTGAAAAAGCAAAAACGTTTTTACTCAATCCTAATACCTCTATTAGTGAAGTAGCTTATAATTTAGGATTTGAATATCCTCAACATTTTAGTAAATTATTTAAATCAAAGGCGGGATTAAGTCCTTCTGCTTATAGGAATTTGAATTAATTATGTTTTAAAATTGTATTTTGGTGGTGTTTTAAATGTGCACCTCTTTTGCCGGGCAATAGGAGACCTTTGGGGTTTGAGATTTGGCAACGTACTGAAAATTAATTATTTCTGTTTTCAATAATAAGGAAAGCCCAAAGGTCTTGGGGATGGCAAATTAATAAATAACGTTTTTAGACGCAGGGATTTTCATTTCAATCAAGGCGAAAAACGTAGGGATAGCCGTAGCTATCACGAGGCTTTTTAACGCAGAATGGGATGAAAAGAACAAGTCTAAGAATGAAGGTTTATTTATTTGCCATCCCTTGGTGCTTATTTGCAACACTACCTGTATTTTTAACTGGATAATTTATTTACTCCAACCGATTACCCATTTTAAATATACTCTAATGAAAATTCTAACAAAAGGGAAGTATTACGGTTCCATGAATTATGAACATCAATTTGATGAAATCATTCTTTCAGAATATGATTACCTGAGCCAAAAAACAGATTGGCATTTTCACGAGAATCCTTATTTAATGTATGTTTTAGAAGGCGATTTATTTGATATTAATAAGAAAGGAAAAACTAATTGCTCCTCTGGAAGTCTATTACTTCATAATTGGCAAGAACCTCATTATAATGAGAAAAAATCCAAAAATGCTAGAGGTTTTCATATTGAATTTGAACGAACTTGGTTTGAAGAAAAACAACTAGATATCAATCTTTGGGAAGGAAGCCAAATGTTGAATCATCCTAATTCACATCACATCATTGCTAAGCTATATTTCGAATTTAAATGCAAAGATGCCTACACTAATCTATCTATAGAATTGCTCTTACTCCAATTATGTGAAACGATAGAATCTGAACAAACATTCAACACGATCGACGAACCTTTATGGATGAATACGCTCAGAGACATTTTAAATCAGCATCATGATAAACTAACTTTATCCTATCTCTCGAATATTTTAGGCGTTCATCCAGTTCATTTATCGAGGGCTATTCCAAAGTATTTAAGAACTACATTAGGAGATTATATCAGGCGACAAAAAGTACAAAAGGCGATTGCTTATTTAATGGATTCTAAATTATCGCTGACAGAAATTTCATATGCCTGTGGCTTCTCAGACCAAAGCCATTTTATTAGACTATTCAAAATGTATATAGGAAATACGCCTAAACAATATCGGGATAAAATAAGCCGATGTTAATTTCATTCTATTTTTTTTAATTTCTTAGGCTTAGATTGCATCTATATTTTTATAAACGAAAAAAATGAAGATGAAATTTAGACTCACGATGATTAGCCTTTTCTTTTCAGTATCAATAAGTGCACAGCTTAATTTTACTGAAACGAATAAGAACGAAATTCCTTTATTGAATGAATTAGATAGCATAGTTACTTCAGGTAAATATGAAGAGATAACAAGTATATTGATTGCAAAAGATAGCGAAGTATTATTTGAAAAATACTATAATGATAACAAAGTAGATTCAAAACATAATACTCGTTCTACTACCAAAACTATTGCCACATTTCTCACAGGAATAGCGATAGATAAAGGATTTATTGAGTCAGAAAAAGATAAGATTTTTAAATATTTACCACATACACTTCCAGTCAAAAATCCAGATAAGCGAAAGGGAAATATCACGATAGAAGATCTATTGACGATGAGTTCTGTCTTAGAATGTGATGATTATAATTGGCATTCTAGAGGACATGAAGAACGAATGTATTTTATTGAAGATTGGACACAGTTTCTAGTTGATCTTCCAGTACGGTCTTATCCTTTTGGACCAAAACCAGAAGATTCGCCATATGGAAGAGTCTTTGCATACGCTTCTGCAAAAGCTGCCGCAGTTGGAGATATTATCCAAAAAGCTGTTAAAACTGATTTGGATAAATTTGCAAAAGAACATCTTTTTGAACCATTGGGAATTACGGATTATAAACTACACTATACACCAAAAAATGTATTAAATACAGCCGGTGGTAGCGAATATCGAAGTAGAGATTTTTTAAAATTGATTCAGTTATTTGCTAATAAAGGCAAATGGAATGATAAGCAGATTATTTCATCAGACTGGATAGAAAAGGCTACGACAGCAAAGGTAAAGGCTCATGATGGTATGGATTATGGTTATTTTTTATGGTTGAGAAAATTTGGGAAAGAGAAAAAATATCACTTCTACTGCATGGCTGGAAATGGTGGAAATAAAGTAGTGTCTTGTCCAGATTTAGACTTAACTGTAGTCATCACAACGACTAATTACAATAATGGAAATGCTCATAATTACACGAATGAGATCATGGATAAGTATATAGTTCCTGCTATTGTAGGATTGGAAAAGTAGGAAAATCAGTGCTTTACATCATTTTACATTCGCTTTTACACTGTTTTACATTGAATAATGGCTAAATAGAAGACTTCATGATACTTTTGAAAAAAAATATCACAAATGAAGAATTCGTATTTATATTCAAGTATCTGTCCATTTTTATTCATCATCGCTTTTGTGACACTAGGTAGTGGACAAACCAACGTAGATAAAATAGATAAACTCATCAGCACTTATGCTGATTATGGACAATTCAATGGTTCTGTATTAGTAGCAGAAAAAGGTAAAGTCATTTACAAAAAAGGCTTTGGATTAGCGAATATGGAATGGAATATTCCTAACCAAGTAGACACCAAACATAGACTCGCTTCAGTTTCTAAACAATTTACAGCCATGCTGACTATGCAGTTAGTTGCAGAAAATAAATTGGAACTGAACGAGCCTATTTCAACTTATCTTCCAGATTATCCTAAAGAAAATGGAGATATTATCACGCTCCACCATTTACTGACACATACTTCTGGCATTCCTAATTATACCTCATTTTCAGGTTATAGGGAAATGATGCGTGATTTCATTAGTCCAGAAGGAATTGTCAAAATATTCGCTGATTCCACTTTGAAATTCACACCAGGCGAAAGATTTTCATACAGCAATTCAGGTTATGCCTTACTAGGTGTGATCATTGAAAAAACGACAGGAAAATCATTTGAAGAAGTATTAAAAGAAAAAATACTCCAGCCTCTTAAAATGAATAATACAGGTTATGATAATCATCGTACCGTTCTGAAAAATAGAGCTGCTGGTTATAATAAATCTGGACGTAATTTTACAAATGCGAGTCATATTGATATGTCTGTGGGTTATACCGCAGGAGGAATTTATTCGACAGTAGAAGATATGTACCTTTGGGATCAGGCATTATATACAGAAAAATTACTCCCTAAAAAGTATTTGGATATGATGTT